>DATIUK010000092.1:0-4211 GCA_035466885.1 Casimicrobiaceae bacterium | reverse complement strand
CGACTTCTCCCGCATCCCCTCCTCCGCCAGCCGCGCCGCGTAGTCGCGCACGTCCTGCGTGATGCGCATCGAGCAGAAGTGCGGTCCGCACATCGAGCAGAAGTGGGCGAGCTTGGCGCCCGATTGCGGGAGCGTCTCGTCGTGGAACTCGCGCGCCTTGTCCGGGTCGAGCCCGAGGTTGAACTGGTCTTCCCAGCGGAACTCGAACCGCGCCTTCGACAGCGCGTTGTCGCGGATCTGCGCGCCCGGGTGCCCCTTGGCGAGGTCGGCGGCGTGCGCGGCCACCTTGTAGGCCATGATCCCGTCCTTGACGTCGGTCTTGTTCGGCAGTCCCAGGTGCTCCTTTGGCGTCACGTAGCAGAGCATCGCGGTGCCGTACCAGCCGATCATCGCCGCGCCGATGGCGCTGGTGATGTGGTCGTAGCCGGGCGCGATGTCGGTGGTGAGCGGCCCCAGGGTGTAGAACGGCGCCTCGCCGCAGAGGCGCAGCTGCTCGTCCATGTTGTGCTTGATCATGTGCATCGGCACGTGGCCGGGGCCTTCGATCATCACCTGGACGTCGTGCTTCCACGCGACCTGGGTGAGCTCGCCGAGCGTGGCGAGCTCGGCCATCTGCGCCTCGTCGTTGGCGTCGTACCCCGAGCCCGGGCGCAGGCCGTCGCCCAGCGAGAAGGCGACGTCGTAGGCCTTCATCACCTCGCAGATCTCCTCGAAGTGGGTGTAGAGGAAGCTCTCCCTGTGGTGGGCGAGGCACCATTTGGCCATGATCGAGCCGCCACGGGAGACGATGCCGGTCATCCGCTTCGCCGTCATCGGGATGTAGCGCAGCAGAACCCCGGCGTGGATGGTGAAGTAGTCGACCCCCTGTTCGGCCTGCTCGATGAGCGTGTCGCGGAAGATCTCCCAGGTGAGTTCCTCGGCGCGGCCGTCGACCTTCTCCAGCGCCTGGTAGATCGGCACGGTGCCGATCGGCACCGGCGAGTTGCGCAGGATCCACTCGCGCGTCTCGTGGATGTTCTTGCCGGTGGACAGGTCCATCACCGTGTCGGCGCCCCAGCGCGTCGCCCAGGTCATTTTCTCGACTTCCTCGTTGATCGACGAGGACACCGCCGAGTTGCCGATGTTGGCGTTGATCTTCACCAGGAAGTTGCGGCCGATGATCATCGGCTCGCTCTCCGGGTGGTTGATGTTCGCCGGGATGATCGCGCGGCCGCGCGCCACCTCGTCGCGGACGAACTCCGGGGTGATGAACTCGGGGATCGCGGCGCCGAAGCCCTGGCCCGGATGCTGGCGGGTGACCATCGCCGGCAGGGTGGCGAGCATCCGTTCCCGCTGCAGGTTCTCGCGCAGGGCGACGAACTCCATCTCCGGGGTCACGACGCCGCGCCGCGCATAGTGCATCTGCGTGACGTTGGCACCGGGCTTCGCGCCGAGCGGCTTGCGCGCGAGGTCGAAGCGCAGCGTCGCGAGCTCGGGGTCGGCGAGGCGCGCCCGGCCGAATGCCGAGCTGGGGCCGGGAAGCGACTGCACATCGCCGCGCTCGGCGATCCACGGCGCGCGCAGCGCCGGCAATCCCCTGCGGATGTCGATCGTCGCCGTCGGGTCGGTGTAGGGGCCGGAGGTGTCGTAGACGACCAGCGGTGGGTTGACTTCGGCGCCGAACAGCGCCGGCGTCTCGCTTTGCGCAATCTCTCGCATCGGGACGCGCAGGTCGGGGCGCGAACCCTGGACGTGGATCTTGCGCGAGTTGGGCAGCGGGGCAATCGCCGCGGCGTCGACCTGGGCGTCGCGGGCGTAGAAGCGGTCGTTGGCGTTCATCGGCGGTTGGCTCCGGCACGGGCTCCGCGCGGTCGAGCGAGGCTCGCGTCGGGCGGCGGGTTGGGTGCGGGCAGGGCCGGCGGGGGAGGGCCGGCGACCGAAAGGCGGGGTCGGCGACGCTTCCCTGCGCCGGCATTATCCGCACAGGTACCAAGGGTGTGCTCTCACCCGCCGCGCACCGGGAGCATCGACACCGGCGCGGGCAGGACCCCCAGCGTGGACGTCGACACTACGCCAAAGGCGGCGGCGCGGCAAGCTGCAGCGTTAGGAAATCGGGGACAGACCCCAATTTCCCCATTACGGCTCTGACCCCAATTTCCCCCAGAGCGCGTGGAAGTGATGGACCGGGCCGTGGCCGTGGCCGATGCCGAGCCGATCGGCGGCGGCGATCGCGGCGCCGAGGTACGCCTTGGCCCGCCGCGCCGCGGTGGGGACATCGGCCGATTGCGGCAGCAGCGCCGCGAGCGCGGCCGACAGCGTACAGCCGGTGCCGTGCGTGTTGCGGGTGTCGATGCGCGGCGCCGTGAGCTCCAGCATCCGGTCGCCGTCGAACAGGAGGTCGGTGGCGTCGCCGCCGGGCAGGTGGCCGCCCTTGAGATAGACCCAGCGCTCGCCCGCATGCGCGAGCCGCTCGCGCAGCTTCTCGGCCGCGCGGCGCATCTCGGGAACTGTCTCCGGAGGCCGGGCTTCGAGCAGCACGCCGGCCTCGGGCAGGTTGGGCGTCAGCACCGTGGCGATCGGCAGCAGGCGCTCGCGCAACGCGCCGACGGCCGCGCGCTCGAGCAGCGCGTCGCCGCTCTTGGCGATCATCACCGGGTCGACGACGACGTGCCCGGGCTTCCAGTGCGCAAGGCAGTCGGCGACGGCGCCGATCACCGGCGCCTGACCGACCATGCCGATCTTGACGGCGTCGATCCGCACGTCGGCGAACAGCGTGTCGATCTGCTGGCGCACGAACGCCGCGGGCACGCCGAACACGCCAGTCACGCCCTGCGTGTTCTGTGCGGTCAGCGCGGCGATCACCGCGCAGGCGTAGGCGCCCAGGGCGCTCATCGCCTTGACGTCGGCGAGCACGCCGGCGCCGCCGGAAGGGTCGACGCCGGCGATGGTCAGTGCGGTCGGGATGCGGGCGGAGTCGGGCATGGCGGCGCTTCGGGAGTCGAGGGTGCGCGTATGGTACGCGGGAGCGCTGGCGCCATGGGCACGGGGCGCGCGCCGCCGCCGGGTCTACAATGACCGGCTTTGGTCACGACCGGCCCGGCATCCACCATGCACGTTCCCGCCCCCACGCTGTACCTTGATCGCGCCCACGGTTGCCTGCACGACGGCGCTGGCCTGCTGTTCGACGGCGCGGCGCACGCCTGGCGCGGCGCGCCGGCCGCCGCCAGCCGCTTTGGCGGCGAGCGCATCGACCCCGTCGCCGCGGTGCGCTGGCTGCAGCGCGAGAGCGGCACGCCCTCGCGCCCCGCGATCGGCGTCATCGGCGGCCGCCACGGCACCCATTCGCAACTCGTTGCCGCTCGCGCACTGGGCGAGGCGCTCGCCGACATGGGGCTGGTCGTGCTCTGCGGCGGCCGGCGCGGCGTCATGCTCGCCGTCTGCGAGGGCGTGGCGGCGCGCGGTGGCATCAGCGTGGGCCTTTTGCCCGGCGACTCGATCACCGACGGCAACCCGCTGCTGACGATCCCGCTGCCGACCGGGATCGGGCTCGCGCGGAACGCACTGATTGCTCGCGCTGCGCAGTGCCTGGTGGCGATCGGCGGCAGCCACGGCACGCTGTCGGAAATGGCCTTCGGCATGCAATTCAACAAGCGCGTGTTCGCGCTCGAGGGCGCGCCGTACGTCGAAGGCTGCGAGGTCGTCGCCGACGTCAACGCCGCGATCGACGCCGTGGCGCGGGTGGTGTTGGCGCTCGACGGCGAGGGCGTGCTGCCCCACGTGCGCGACGAAGCGTAGACGTCCGCAGCGGAGTGGAAGTGTCCGCGCGCGCTCCGGCGTGGCGCGTTCCGCTGCCGGTCGGCACGGTTTTTTCGCTACAATTCGCCCTGATGCGGGTGTAGCTCAATGGTAGAGCAGAGGCTTCCCAAGCCTACGACGAGGGTTCGATTCCCTTCACCCGCTCCAGCGACAGGGTCTGCGTTCGTACCCGACAGGTTTCCTCAGGAATCGCGGCGGGGGAAGCGACCGGTCGCCACGCCTTAGCCTGCAGCCAGCGCGACGATGATCGCGGCCATGCCGATCAGCTGCGTGCCGTCGTAGTCGCTCGGTTCGAGGACGATGATCTTGCGGCCGATTGCGATCAGCGCCACCGAGAAGATCACCTTGAGCTCGATCGCGCCTTTCTCGAAGTAGATCTTGAGCGTGTCGATGATCTCGAGCCCGATCAGCACCAG
>DATIUK010000091.1:0-2331 GCA_035466885.1 Casimicrobiaceae bacterium | reverse complement strand
GGAGGCCGAGGCGCGGGCAAACGAGACGCGGGAGGCCGAGACGCGGGAGGCCGAGACGCGGGAGGCCGAGACGCGGGAGGCCGAGACGCGGGAGGCCGATGCGGACTCTGCGGCGCCGCCGACCCCGGCGGAGGTGCTTCCGGCGAGTGCGGCCGCTCGGTTCGCCGTCATTCCGGACTGGCAGGCGGGTGGCATGGTCGCGCTTGCGGGGTTCGCGGGCGCCACGCCGGATGCGCCCGCGCAGGCGGCGGCCGCGGCCGCGGAAGAGCAGGCCGAGGCCGAGCGCTGGGACCGGATCGCCGAGGAAGTGCGCATGCAGGTGCTGCAGCGGATCGACCTCTTCACCGACACCGGCCTGTAGGAGCAGCTCGCCCGTCGGCTGCAACCCATCGTCGACCGCGCGAGCGGCGAACTCGTCACCGCGATCAACCAGCACGTGGGCCAGCTGATGCGCGCCTACGTGGCCGAGGCGATCGAGCGCGAGATCGAGAAGTGGCGAGCGGGCGGGCTCTGATGCGGCCAGGGACCGTTGCGCGACAGGTGTCGACCAAGGCGGCGGGCGGCACCGACGCCGCCGTCGTGGCCGCCGGATTGATCGCCGAGCTTCGCCTGCGCTCCACCCGCGCGCGCATCGACGTGCTGGCGGTGCTGCTCGCGGCCGGCGAGGCGCTGTCCCATCACGACGTCGAGGACCGCCTGCGCCGGCGCCACGCGATCGACCGGGTCACGCTCTATCGGGTGCTCGAATGGCTGGTCGAGCAGGGGCTCGCGCACCGGGTCGCCGGTGTCGACCGGGTATGGCGGTTCTCGGCGTCCGGTCACGGCTTCGGGTCCGGCAGCGAAGCCGCGCACGCGCACGCGCATTTCCGCTGCGTCGAGTGCGGCAAGGTCGTGTGCCTCGCCGATGCGGGCATGCCGTCGGTCGCGGTGCCCGCGGGCTACCGCCAGGACGAGGTCGAGGTCACCGTCAAGGGTCATTGCGACCGCTGCTCGCGCTGAAGCGGCCCGCGCTCCATCAACAGGCAACATTCCGGGCGACCCGCTGCGGCCGCCCGGAGGCTTCCGGAGGTTGAACCATGATCATCGTGATGCGGCCCGAAGCAGGCGAGGCGGCGATCGCCGCCGTCGAGGCGAAGATCAGGAGCCACGGGCTCGACGTCCACATCTCGCGCGGCATCGAGCGGACGCTGATCGGCGCGGTCGGCGACGAGCGCAAGCTCGACCCGGCGATGTTCGACCCCATGCCCGGGGTCGAGACGTCGATGCACATCGTCAAGCCGTACAAGCTCGTCGCCCGCGAGTGGCACCCGGCGAACTCCGTCGTCAGCGCGGGCGGGGTGCCCGTCGGCGGCAGGACCGTCCAGGTGATCGCGGGACCTTGCTCGGTGGAGACGCAGGCGCAGATGGACGCGTCGGCGGCGGCGGTCGCCGCCGCGGGCGCGCGGCTGATGCGCGGCGGCGCATTCAAGCCGCGCACGTCGCCATACGCGTTCCAGGGCAAGGGCGTCGACGGCTTGCGCCTGCTGAAGGACGCGGCGGCGGGCGCGCGGCTGCCGGTGGTGACCGAGCTCATGGACGCGCGGATGCTGGACAGCTTCCTTGCCTACGGCGTCGACGTCATCCAGATCGGCACCCGCAACATGCAGAACTTCGACCTCCTGAAGGCGGTCGGGCAGGTGCCGGTGCCGGTGATCCTCAAGCGCGGGATGTCGGCGACGATCAGCGAGTGGCTGATGGCCGCCGAGTACATCGCCGCCGGCGGCAACCACAACATTATCTTCTGCGAGCGCGGGATCCGCACCTTCGAGACCGCGTACCGCAACGTGCTGGACGTGACGGCGATCCCGGTGCTCAAGCGCGAGACGCACCTGCCGGTGATCGTCGACCCGTCGCACGCAGGAGGCAAGGCGTGGATGGTGCCGGCGCTGTCGCTCGCGGCGGTCGCCGCCGGTGCCGATGGCTTGCTGGTCGAGATCCACCCCAGCCCCAAGGATGCGTGGTGCGACGCCGACCAGGCGCTGACGCCGGGCGAGTTCAGCGCCCTGATGGCGCAGATCCGGGCGGTGGCGCAGGCCGTGGGACGCGACGTATGAGAAGGTGTGAACGAATCCCCCATGACCGCTCATCCCGCCCAAACGGCCCCACTCGGCGTTGCAAATGCTCGCCGTAGCTGGGGCTACGGCTGCGCTTTGTGCCTTGATTGGGGCCGTTTGGGCGGTCTGCTCGGCCACGCGGGATTCATTCACACCTTCTGAGGGGCGGTCGATGAGCGTGGGCGCGGACTCGGCCAAGGAGTGGCGCATCGGGCTCGTCGGCTACGGCGAGGTCGGC
>DATIUK010000090.1:0-6395 GCA_035466885.1 Casimicrobiaceae bacterium | reverse complement strand
CCTCCTGCCACGGCCGCAGAAAGGCAACGACCTTCGCCAGATCGTTCGCCAGCCGGCGCTCCCCCACCACGCGCCCCACCTCGTCCATCACCGTCACCACACAATTGTTCGCGTGCAGGTCAATTCCGCTATATTTCATCTCCGGCCTCCCAGGGTTATCGCAAGTTCGCAAACTCACTTTAACCCCACCGCCATCACCGGCGGTGGGAGGCCGGCTAGATGATTTTCAGAGCCGCAATACTTCGCTGGCGTCAGTTCGGTCGTTGCACGGAGTATTGCGGCTCTGACCCCGATTTGCCCTCGGCGCAGCCGGTAGAATGCAGGGCGTGTCGACCGAGACCCTGCCGCCCGCGCGCCGCGCGCCGCGCCCGTCCCCCTGGCGCTTCTGCGTGGCGCCGATGATGGACTGGACCGACCGGCACTGCCGGTTCTTCCTGCGCCTCATCTCGCGCGAGGCCCGGCTCTATACCGAGATGGTGACGGCACCGGCGCTGCTGCACGGCGACGTGGCAAGGCACCTCGATTTCGACCCCGCGGAGCGCCCGGTGGCGCTGCAACTCGGCGGCAGCGATCCCGGCCAGCTCGCGCACGGCGCGCGGCTGGGCGAACGCTGGGGCTACGACGAGATCAACCTCAACTGCGGCTGTCCGTCCGAGCGGGTGCAGACCGGCAGCTTCGGCGCCTGCCTGATGGCCGAGCCGCGACTCGTCGCCGACGGCGTGAAGGCGATGCGCGACGCGGTGTCGCTGCCGGTGACGGTCAAGCACCGGATCGGGCTCGACCACGAGGAAGGCTACGGCTTCGTCCGCGATTTCGTCGGAACGGTCGCGGCAGCCGGGTGCGAGGTGTTCATCGTCCACGCCCGCAACGCGGTGCTCAAAGGTCTCTCGCCCAAGGAGAATCGCGAGATCCCCCCCTTGCGACGCGACGTCGTCCACCGGCTGAAGGGAGACTTTCCGGCGCTGACGATCGTGACCAACGGCGGTCTTTCCGACTGGCCGGCGATCGAGCACGAGTGGGCGGCGGTCGACGGCGTCATGCTCGGTCGCGCCGCGTACCACGACCCGTGGCTGCTGGAGGGCGCCGATCCGCGCATCGCCGGCACGCCATCGCCGGCCGGGTCGCGCGCCGACGTGGTGCGCGCGCTGGTCCGCTACGCCGAGGTCGAGACCGCGCGCGGCGTGCCGCTGCGCGCGATCGCCCGGCACGTGCTCGGCCTCTACCACGGCGTGCCGGGCGGACGGCGCTACCGCCGCCTGCTGTCCGAGCCGATGCAGCTGCGCGATGCTTCGCCGCGGCTCTTCCTCGACGCGATGGCGATGGTCGCCGGTGACGCCGACTTGACCACGACTGTGTAGCGGGGTTGGACGCGCAGCACGACGCCTTCGACTCGGGCCCGCGTCACGCCGTGCCGTAAAATAATGGATTTCGCCGCTGGCGGCGTGGCGCTCGCCACGCCTTCCGGAGCGCATTCCGCGCTTCCGGTGCCGGGCAGGAGTGCCGTGCATGAAGATGACGTTCCGGTGGTACGGGGAGTCCGACCCCGTCAAGCTCGAATACATACGCCAGATCCCGGGCGTGACCGGCATCGTGTCGGCGATCTACGACGTCCCGGTCGGCGAGGTGTGGCCGGTCGAGAAGCTGCAGGCGCTGCGTGACCGCATCGCCACCGCGGGGCTCGAGTTCGAGGTCGTCGAGAGCGTGCCGGTGCACGAGGACATCAAGCTCGGCAAGCCGACGCGCGATGCGCTGATCGCCAACTTCGAGCAGAACATCCGCAACTGCGCGGCCGTGGGCATCAAGGTGATCTGCTACAACTTCATGCCGGTGTTCGACTGGACGCGCACCGAGATGGCGATGGAACTGCCCGACGGCTCGTTCACGCTGGCGTTCGACGCCGCTGCGGTCGCGAGGATCGATCCGGAGAAGGGCATTGCGCTGCCCGGCTGGGACGCGAGCTACAAGCCGGAGGAGCTCCGGAGCCTGCTTGCCGAGTACCGGTCGGTCGACGAGGAGGCGCTGTGGCGCAACCTCGAGTATTTCCTCAGGAAGATCATCCCGGTCGCCGAGGCGGCCGGGGTCCGGATGGCGATGCACCCGGACGACCCGCCGCGGCCGATCTTCGGCCTGCCGCGGATCGTCAAGAACCACGACGACCTCCTGCGCCTCACCGGCATCGTCGACTCGCCGGCCAACGGCATCACGCTGTGCTCGGGCTCGCTCGGCGCCGACCTGTGCAACGACGTGCCGTCGCTGGTCCGCACCTTCGGCGGCATGGGGCGGATCCACTTCGGCCACGTTCGCAACGTCGCGGTCCAGCCAGACGGCACGTTCTACGAATCGGCGCACCTCTCCTGCGAGGGCTCGCTCGACCTGGCCGAGATCGTCAAGGCGTATCACGACATCGGTTTCGAGGGCTACCTGCGCCCCGACCACGGCCGGATGATCTGGGGCGAGACCGGCAAGCCGGGCTACGGCCTGTACGACCGCGCGCTCGGCGCCGTCTACATCAACGGCCTGTGGGAGGCCGTCAGCAAATACGCCGACCGGCCCGCGGCAAGGGGCTGACCGGCGCGATCGTCGGGACGGCGCCGCGCGCAGCTCGGGTTGCCGGCGCGGCTTCGGCACCGTTGGGGCCTGGCAGGAACGCGCGGTTGGGCGCGTCGCTGCGACGGTGCGGATGCCGCCTACCGATCCCGCTCCGCCACGCCGAAGAAATCGCGCAGGAAGAACCGTTCCAGCTCGGCGTTGTCGGCGAGGCGCGCGGACAGCTTGATCTCGCCCAGCGTCTGCGAGCGCCACAGGAACTCCTCCTGCTCGTACTCGCGGATGATCGCGATCATCCGACGGACCACCGCGGTGCGGATGTCGGTGTCGCGGTCGCGCCGGACCTCGTACTTCTGCGTCAGCCGGCGCCCGGCATCCTTGTGCCAGCCGAAGAACAGGAACTCGGCGTCGTCGTAGCCCAGGCGCGAGATCTGGAACACCCCACCGCTGTTGCTGTTGATGCTCCCCTGCGGCACCGCGTTGATGGTCGCGATGTTGGCGGCAAGCGCGCGGTCGCGCCGTGCCCGGTCGTCATCGGCCGGCGGCGCCGCGGTCTGGGAGTCGCCGCGCGACTGCCGGCGCGCGGCGACGTAGCTCGCGAGGTCGCCGGTGACGGTGGGCGGTTGCGGCGCCGGTACCGGGGCGGGCGGCGCCGGCGTCGGGGCCGGCAACGGCAACGGCTGGGGCAGCGGCGAGCGCGGGGCGGCGAGCCGCGGTGGTGGTGCGGCAACGGCGGGCGGCCGCGGTCTCGGCTCCGGCGGTCGCACCGCCGGCGGCGCGATGACCGGCGCCGTCGGGGCCGGCGTCGGCGGCGGGGCGAGGCGCACCGCCAGCCGGTCGCCCGGGACTTCGCCGATCGTCTCCTTGGGCTGCAGCCGCAGGTTCGGCAGCCAGCCCATCAGGGCGACGATGTGGACGAGCAGCGACAGCGCGAGCGCGATCCAGATCGTGCGCACGGACACGAACTCGGAAGGCGTGCTGCGGATGTCTTGCCAGCGGGTCATTCCCTGATTGGATGCAAGGCGGCTTTCGTCGGGGCGACGACGATAGCACGAGCGGTCGGACCTCCGGACCGTCTCGGTTGCCGACCGGCCGGAACGCGTGTCGTGCTCCCCCGTGTGGCAGAATCGTTCGATGTCAACTGCGCGATCCTATCGTCCCGGCCTTGCGTTCGCCGTCGCGCTGGCCTCCGCTCTCGCGACGGCCGGCGAGGCTGTTGCCCCCAAGGCGTCGATCGACGTCCAGTACGCGCTGTGCGACACGCCGGCGAATGTCGAGCGTGCGCTGGCGCTGCGCCGGCAGGGGGCGCCATTCGACGTCTACCTCTTCGACACCCCGGCACTGGATCTGTTCGGCAAGGGCCTGCGCATCCGCCTGCGGGGGACGGGAAAGGACGCCGAGCTCACGCTCAAGGTCGCCGACCAGGACTGTGCCGCGCTGCCCAAGGACGCCCTTCCGCGCGGCGAAGGCAAGTGCGAGTACGACCTGCACGGCACGCGCACCGCGGGGGCGCTGTCCGTCACGCGCAGCGTCGCGGCGAACACGGCTGGCGAACTGAAGGCAGGCACGCTCGCGCTCGACAAGGTGCTGAGCCCCGCGCAGGTCGCCACCCTGAAGCGGACTCCCGGTGCCTGGCCGCTGCCGCCGGGGATCCGGCCCCTCGGTCCCGCGCGGGTGCAGAGCTATCGCGCTGCTGCGAAGCCCTACGCGGTCGACGTCTCCACACTCCCGGCGGGCGAACGTTTTATCGAGATATCGCGCAAGGGCCCGCTGGCGAACGCCGAGCGCCTGCGCACCGAGTTCGAGTCCACTCTTGCCAAGGCCGGCGTCGCCGTCTGTGCCGATCAGTCGGCCCAGGCCGGCAACAAGCTGCGCGCGCTGCTCCGGGCGCAGTAGCCGCGACGGCGCGCAGGACCGCGGCCGGCCCGCTGGCCGGACCATCGCGACGAGCGGACCGCTTGCACGCCCTTGCCGTGGGCCCGCCCGCTTCAGAGCGAGCGTATCTTCGCCCACACGCCGTCGTCGACCGGGATTCCCTTGGCCATGTTCTCGGCGCGGGTGTTGAGTTCCTTCTCGCCCGGGTAGTAGATCTCCTGCCCGGGATCGACGCGCACCGACGCCTTGATGTCGGCCAGCACCTCGTTGACGGCGGAGGCGAGGAAGCTCTCCCCGGCGATGCCCTTGGCGTCGATGGCGATGCACACCTGCGACAGCTGGTACTCGTCGTCGCCGAGCTTGCCCACGCGGTAGGTCGACCGCCCGCCGCCCAGCACCGTGGCGACGAGGTCGAGCAGGATCGACATGCCCGAGCCCTTCCAGAAGCCGATCGGCAGCACCCGCCAGCTCTTGGAGATCTCGCCCGGGTCGGTCGAGATGTTGCCAGCCTCGTCGTAGCCGCCGGGAACCGGCAACTGCTCGCCGCGCATCTTCGCCGCCTCCATCTGGCCGTACGAGAACTGCGCCACCGACATATCGACGACGACGTGCCCGCCTTCGCGCGGCACGGCCATGATGAACGGGTTGTTGCCGATGCGCCGGTCGCGCGCGCCCCAGGCCGGCATGTTGGGCTGCGTATTGGTCCAGCAGATCCCGATGCAGCCGGCGTCGGCTGCCTGCCAGCCGTAGGTGCCGCCGCGCAGCCAGTGGTTGGTGTTGGCGAGCGCGACGCAGCCGATCCCGTGCTCGTGTGCGAGCGCGATCGCGCGGTCCATCGCCAGCTTGGCGTTGACGTTGCCCAGACCCAGGTGGCCGTCCCAGCGCTCGAAGCCGCCGATGCCCTCGACCCGGGTCGGCGTCGCGTTGACGTCGATGTAGCCCTTGTCGATGTACTCGACGACGCGCGGAAAGCGGTTGACGCCGTGCGAGTAGACGCCGTCGCAGCTCGACTCGGCGATCAGCCGGGCCGAGGTCTCGGCGATGTCGTCGCGACAGCCCTTCTTCACCAGGACGCGCTTGAACTCGGCCTTGAGGTCGGAGAATGCGATGCGGGGCATGACGGTGACTCCTTGCGGGCAGCGCGGCGGGGCCGCCGCTGCGCAAAAGTGAAGGGAACCGGGCGCGCTCAGAACCCGCGCTGCCGGCGGTACTCGCCCAGGATCGCGTCGGCGACCCGGCTCGATCGCGCGGCGCTCTCCGGCGTTCCGGGACAGGGCGCGAGGCCGCAGAGATCGTCGACGATCGACTGGATGAACGGCTGCTGCACGTGCGGCGGGTTCGCAATCGCGAGCTCCTGCACGCCGGCGGCGGTCGCCAGGCGCAGCGGGCTTGCCGCAAAGAAGTCGAACTCGATGCGCCCGCGCTCGCCGACGATCTCGACCCGGTCGAGGTTGGCGCCGCAGACGTAGCACCACGAACCCGAGCCCATCGCGCCGCTCTCGTGCCGCCACGAGGCCGCCACCGTGTCCTCGGCGTCGTAGAGTCCCCCGTTGTTCGCGGCGATGCCCTGCGCCTCGACGATCGGACCGAGCACGAAGTCGAGGAAGTCGAGGACGTGGACGGCAAGGTCGACGAACTTGCCGCCCCCGGCGATCCCGGGCTTGACCCGCCACGGCAGCGTCGCGCGATCGAGTTCGTCGGCCTCCGGGGCCATCTGCTGGACGACGGTGACGCAGCGCACCGCGCCGATCGCACCGTCGTCGATCCAGGCCTTGACCTGCAGGAAGCGCGGCAGGGCGCGGCGGTAGAACGCGACGAACAGCCGCCGATCGGCACTGCGGCAGGCGTCGATCATCGCCTGGCACTCGGCGTGCGAGAGCGCCATCGGCTTCTCGACGTAGACGTGCTTGCCGGCGCGCGCGGCGAGCAGAGCGAGCGCCCGGTGCGAGTCGGGCGGCGTCGCAATGTACACG
>DATIUK010000089.1:0-4053 GCA_035466885.1 Casimicrobiaceae bacterium | reverse complement strand
AGAGCCCGAGGCTCCAGTCCGGCACCGCCGGGGCGCGGCCGGTGAGCTGCGTGTAGAGGTCGATTATCCCGGCGGGCGCGTCGGCCGCGAACAGGAACAGGTCGATTGCCTCGTCCTCGACCAGGAGCGCGTACGAGCGGTGCGACCAGTCGGGGTGCCCGACGCCGTGCGTCACCATCCCCGGCGTGTTCACGAACACGCCCCAGGCGCCGCGGCCGCTGCCCGGGCCCCAGGCGAACGGCACGTTCTTGTACGCGAGGCCGGTGTTGACGCCGAGCGCGTCTTCGACCTGCGAGTGGATGAGCTGCCCGCGCTTGTCGAGCGGGCCGAACTTCTCGCCCAGCCCGTAGACCGCCTCCCCCGACGCCAGCGAGAACGCCGCGATCCACTGGCCGCCGTGCCGCGTACGCGCCAGCGCCGGCAGCCGGGTCCAGCCGCGGAAGTGCTCGTCGGTGATCGACGAGAAGATCGTCGCGCCCTTGTGCCGCAGCGTCAGGCGCATCGGCGACCCGGCGAGCTCCAGCGTCGCGTCGCCGGCGGTGAACGACCAGCGCCCGTCCTCGCCGCGCCGGGTCTCGCAGGCCTTGGCGCGACCGACGACCAGCCCGTAGTCGGGCAGCGTGTTGGGGCCGGCGCGGACCCGGAACACGCCCGGTCCGTAGCAGGTGACCTCGATGATGTCGCCGGTGGAGGTCGCGAACGCGGCGCCGGACGCGGTTGCGCCCAGGCTCTGCGGTTCGTCGAGGCGGATGAACGATTGGAAGTCGAACAGCATCGTGGAGTCGTCAGTTGGAAAACGGAATCGAAGGCAGCCCCGGGACGTCGACCCGCAGCGCGAACAACCCGCCGGATTGCGGCAGCCGGGCGAGTTCGTCGGGCTCGCGTCCTGCCCGGGCGCTGGTCACGTACAGCGTGCAGAGATCGGCGCCGCCGAACGCGCACATCGTCGCGCCCATCGCCGGCACCGGGAGGTCGAGGAGCGTCTCGCCCGTCGGCGCGATGCGCAGCACGCGCCCGCCACGGTAGAGCGCCGTCCAGTAGCAGCCGTCGACGTCGACGGCTGCGCCGTCCGGACGCTCGGTCTCCCCGCTCCAGCGCGCGAACACGCGCCGCCGGCTCGGCACCCCGGTGGCCGCGTCGTAGTCGTAGGCGTGGACGATGCGCGTCGGCGTGTCGGTGTGGTACATCGTCCGGCCGTCCGGGCTGAAGGCCAGCCCGTTGCTGATCATCATGTCGTCGAGCACTTCGGTGACGCGGCAGTCGGGGTCGAGGCGCACCAGCGCCGCCGAATTGGCATCGCGCCGCTCGTTCATGTAACCGGCGAGGAAGCGGCCCTGCGGGTCGCAGCGCCCGTCGTTGAAGCGGTGGTGCGCGGGATCGTAGGGCGCGTCGGCGACCTTGCGCTCGAGGCTGCCGTCGGCGCGGACGAACCAGAAGCCGTCGCGCAGGGCGACGACGAAGCCCCCGCTCCTGCGGATCGCGAAGCAGCCGATCGACGAGGGCATCGGCATCGCCGTGTTGCGGCCGGTGGCCGGGTCGAAGCGGTTGAGCGCCGGGGCGTCGATGTCGACCCAGTAGAGGACGCCCTCGGCAGCCGACCAGACCGGGCATTCGCCGAGCAGCGCCCGGGCGTCGAGGACACAGGTGAACGGGGAGGGGGGCGCGGTCATGGGGCGAGGCTCACGTCGATGCGCATCGTGCAGGCGATGCGCGCTCCGGGGTCGAGCACCAGCATACCCGTGTCGGCGTCGTCGCGGGCGGCGCGGTTGAACGCATCGGTGACGTGGGTGACGGGCTCGAGGGCGATCGACCGGCCGTCGCCGGGCGTGTAGACGACGAGGTGGCGGCACGGCGCATCGGCACCGAGCCTGATCGCGAGGCCGCCGGCGCCCTGCTGCAGGAGCGCCGTTCCGGACCAGCCGGCGAAGACATGGTCCAGCGGCTCGTCGGGGACCGGGCGCAGGGTCGCGAAGCCCCAGGGCTCCGGGCGCACGCAGGCGGTCGGGAGCCTCGTGGCGTCGGTCTCCCAGACGCCGGCGGCGGCGAACGCGAGCCGGGTCGCCGCGTCGCGCGGGAAGAACGGGTGCCAGCCGAGTCCACAGGGAAAGCGCCGCGGGCCGGTGTTGGCGATCGCCAGCGTCGCGGTGAGCGATGCGCCACCATCCGTCGCCGCAAGGCGGAACTCCTGCTCGGCGCGAAACGGCCAGGGCCAGTCCTGCGCGCCGGAGCCGTCGGCGGCATGGAGCAATTCGAGGACGACCCGCGCGGCGGTGTGCTCGCGCACCCCCCAGGGCCGCTGCCAGCCGACGCCGTGGATCGCGTGCGGGTGGTCGCCGAGGTTGCGCCGGAGCGCATGTGACGCTCCGTCGAACGCGAGCCGGGCGCCGGCGATCCGGTTCGAGTACGGAACCAGCGGATAGCTCGCCATCGCGAGAACGTCCCCGGCAGCAACGGCCTGCGGCGCGGCGCTCTTCAGCACCTCGGCGCCGCGCCAGGTGAACTCCGCGATGCTTCCCCCGGCCGCGGGCACGACGGCGACCCGAGCGTCGCCGGCGGCGAGTTGCAGCGTCGATGCCATCGCGCGCCCCGCGAGGGTCAGGCGCGCACCGGCGGCCGGATGCCGCTGCCGGGCAGCCGTTGGTTGCAGGTCGGGGACATCGGCTCCTCCATGGTCAATGCGGCCCGGGGGCCGCGTGGCCGCGCAGCGGACGCAGCCGCAGCCGGGGTTTTCCGGGGGCCGCGCGGGCGCCGGACCCTGCCGATTCTACCGCCGCTGGACATTCGGGTCATCTATGTGATATAGATGATATAAATGACCGGCCGACGCGGGAGGAGGTAGGGTATCCTGCCCGGGAAGAGCAGGGTGGGGCTCTGCCCCGCGCCAAGGTCGTGCCGTCCGGTTGTCTCCGCAATGCCCGAGGAATACATTGCTTTCGACTTGCGAGTCCCACATCAGAGGAGGGTCTCGCGCCCGGTCCGAATGACGAGCGCGGGGTGATGCCATGTCCGAAGTCGCACTCAACAACGTCGTCAAGTCGTTCGGTCCGGTCCACGTGATCAAGGGGATCGACCTCGAGGTCAAGTCCGGCGAGTTCGTCGTGTTCGTGGGCCCGTCCGGCTGCGGCAAGTCGACGCTGCTGCGGATGATCGCCGGCCTCGAGACCATCACCAGCGGCAACATCTCGATCGGCGGCACCGTCGTCAACGACCTGCCTCCGCGCGCGCGCGACATCGCGATGGTGTTCCAGGACTACGCGCTGTATCCGCACAAGTCGGTGTTCGAGAACATGGCGTTCGGCCTGCGGTTGCGCAAGCTGCCCGAGCACGAGATCCGGACCCGGGTCGGCGACGCGGCGGGCATCCTGCAGATCCAGCACCTGTACGAGCGCAAGCCGCGCGAGCTCTCCGGCGGGCAGCGCCAGCGCGTGGCGATGGGCCGCGCGATCGTCCGCCAGCCCAAGGCCTTCCTGTTCGACGAGCCGCTGTCGAACCTCGACGCGCTGCTGCGCGCCGAGATGCGGGTCGAGATCAAGAAGCTGCACCACCGGCTCGGCAACACGATCATCTACGTCACGCACGACCAGGTCGAGGCGATGACCCTCGCCGACCGCATCGTCGTGCTGCAGGAAGGCAACCTCATCCAGTACGACACGCCCGACGGCATCTACAACCGGCCGGCGGCCAAGTTCGTCGCCGGCTTCACGGGCTCGCCGCCGATGAACTTCGCGCCCTGCCGCATCGGCGAGGGCGGCCGCCTGCTGCACCTGAAGGGCGGCGTCGACCTGCCGGTGCCGGCGCGCTGCGTCGACGAGTGCGCGCGCCATTTCGGCCTCGAGGTCACGCTGGGGCTGCGGCCCGAGCACATCGGCATCACGGCGCCCGACGCGCCCGGCGTCGAGCGGACCGACGGCAAGGTGCTGCTCGTCGAGCCGCTCGGCGCCGAGACCCTCGGGCTCATCAAGCTCGGCCGCAGCGACGACGGGCCGGAGATGACCGGCCGCTTCGCGCCCGACACCCACCTGCGGGTCGGGCAGAACCTCGCCGTCGCTCTCG
>DATIUK010000088.1:0-6321 GCA_035466885.1 Casimicrobiaceae bacterium | reverse complement strand
GAAGCCCCAGGCCAGGCGCTGCGGCCATCCGCGCTCCCGCACGGCGAGCACCAGCGCCGCGTAGAGCGGCAGGCCGAACGAGTACACCAGCAGGTTGACGTCGACGGTGACCGTGCCGCTGGCGGCGCGCGCCTCCCCGGGCCGCAGCGACGTGACGAAGGTGACGTCGCTGCCGTGCTGCTCGACCGCGCGCACGATGTCGGCGAAGCCCAGCTGCGCGATGACGTCGACCGCCAGCCGGACCGGCCAGAGCAGGATCGGCGCGGCGAAGTACCAGACGGTGAACGCGAGCGGCAGCCAGGCGAAGATCCTGCCGATGAACCGGGCGACGGGGCGGCCGGGCGGCATGCGGGCACCGTCCCCGACGCTCACGCCGACGCGGTCGCGGCGGCGGGCGGCGGGCCGCCGCCGTCGTCGGCACGCGGCAGCGTGCGCACCCAGATCAGCCAGACGACGAGCACGTCGAGCATGATCAGCGCCTGCCAGACGTAGAGGTGCGCGAACTCGAACACCGCGAGGTTCCACTGCCCGAGGTAGAACAGGCTGATCACCCGGACGACGTTGAGCGCCTGGACGGCGACGACGCCGGCGGCGAGCCCGATCAGCCGGTTCTTCCACGGCGCCGGGAAGGCGAGCATCGCCGCCAGCAGCACGATCGTCGCCTCGACGCCGTTGCAGCCGGCCTCGATGGAGACGGCGAACCCGTTGGCCGAGCTGCGGAGGACCTTGCCGGTGGCGACGACACCCGGATCGAACAGCGTGACCAGCCACGCGGACAGCCGGGCCAGCGTGTTCGTCCAGGGCACGACCAGCGCCTCCTGGGCCCACGGCGTCAGCTCGGCGCCGAAGAGCGCAGCCTGGAGCAGCACGAACAGGACGAGAAAGCGCAGCATCGCGGCCGATTCTACCGCAGCCTCGGCGGCCCGCAGCGGGGTCAGCCGACCCGGGCCAGCGCGGGGTTCTGCGCGAAGTAGCGGCGGATCCCGCCGTGGATCGACTCGGCGAAGCTCTTCTGGTGGCGGTCGCTTCGCAGCTTCAGCTCCTCGTCGGGATTGGAGATGAACGCGGTCTCGACCAGGATCGACGGGATGTCCGGCGCCTTCAGCACGGCGAAGCCGGCCTGCTCGACGAACGGCTTGTGCAGCGGGTTCACCTGCCGGATGCCCTCCAGCACGTGCCGCCCCACCTTGAGGCTGTCGTTGATCTGCGCCGCCTGCGACAGGTCGAGCAGCGTCCGCGCGAGCACGGGGTCGCGGACGTCGAGGTTCACCCCGCCGATCAGGTCGGCGGCGTTCTCCTTCTGCGCGAGCCAGTTCGCCGCGGCGCTCGTGGCCCCGTTCTCCGACAGCGCGAACACCGACGACCCGCGCGCCGTCGGCACCTTGAACGCGTCGGCGTGGATCGACACGAACAGGTCGGCGCGCACGCGCCGCGCCTTCTGCACCCGCTGCGCCAGCGGAACGTAATAGTCGTCGTCGCGGGTGAGCATCGCCCGCATCCCCGGCTCGGCATCGATCATCGTCTTGAGCTTGCGCGCGATCGCCAGCACCACGTTCTTCTCGTAGGTGCCGCGGCGCCCCACGGCGCCCGGGTCCTCGCCGCCGTGCCCGGGATCGAGGGCGATGGTGATGCGGCGCGGCGCGCCGGGCCGCGGGGCCGGCTTCGCCTCGGCGGCCCGCGTCGCTTCGCGCTCGGGCGCCCGCGCCTCGACGGCCGGCGGGCGGGTCTCCTCGAGCAGCGCCATCAGCGGATCGACGGGGTTCTGCGGATAGAGGTCGAGGACGACCCGGTGGCCGAACTCGGCAACCGGCTTCAGCGCGAAGAGTTGCGGCGTCACCTCGGCGCGCAGGTCGATGACCACGCGCAGCACGTCGGGGGCCTTCCGCCCGAAGCGGATGCCGGCGATGTAGGGATCGTTGGCCTGGACGCGCGACGGCAGTTGCGCGAGCTCGGGGCCGAGCTCGACGCCGTCGAGGTCGAGGACGATCCGGTGCGGGTCCTTGAGCAGCAGCAACTGGTGCGCGATCGGCGTTGGCCCCTCGAGGATCAGCCGCGTGTACTCCTGCGCCGGCCAGACCCGCGCCGAGGCGATCCTGGCGGCGCTCGCCCACGCCGCCGGCACGACCAGCCCGGCCGCCGGCAGCAGCATCCAGGACAGCGCGCGCCGGCGCGCGAGCGTCGCCGTCACCCCGGCGGTCGGCCGGGGGCGCTGCCCGCGATCATCGTCGATCGGCATCGCTCACCCGCGGCGGAGTGCGCCGTGATCGACAGCACTCGACCGCTCGCTGCCACGTCGGAGGGCAGCGCGAACGCGAGCGCCACGTCCGGTTCGGGCACGTGGCCCGCGACGCGCTCCGGCCATTCGATCAGGCAGACCGAATCGTCGCGGAAATACTCGGCAAAGCCTGAAGACTCCCATTCGTCCGGATCAGCGAACCGATAAAAATCAAAGTGATAGAAGTATAAGCTCGAAAACGAATAACATTCAACCACGGCGAAGGTCGGGCTTTTCACGTTTCCCGTCCAGCCGAGCGCGCGCAGGAGCCCGCGCACCAGTGTCGTCTTCCCGCTGCCGAGCTCGCCGCTCAAGGTCACGATCATCCCGCCGGCGAGCGATGGAGCGAGACGCGCGCCGGCGGCCTCGGTCGCCGCGGCGTCGGGGAGCGCCAGCGTGGTCACGGCCATGGGTACTCAGAGGCTGAGAGTTTTTCGGGCGTGCCCGAGCAGCGCGCCAGAAGGCGTCCGATCGAGGCGCAAAGCGCAGCCATAGCTCGGGCTATGGCGAGCATTTGCAACAACGAGCGGGCGTCTTGTGGCGTGATGAGCGGGCATGTTTGAAAGACTCTCAGCCTCTCAGCGCCGCGGGCCGGCGCGACCTGCGGTAATCTGCAGCCGATGATCGAGCCATCGGAACCGACTCGCCCGATCGCGCGCGGCGACGCGGGCGAGCTCGCGGCCGCGATCCGCCGCTGGGGCCGCGAGCTCGGCTTCGACGACGTCGGCATCGCCGACACCGATCTCGCGCCGGAGGAGGCGCGGCTCGTCGAATGGCTGGCGGCGGGCAGGCACGGTGCGATGGATTATATGGCACGCCACGGCGTCGCCCGGGCGCGCCCTGCGACGCTGGTCCCGGGGACGCTGCGTGTGATCACCGCCCGCCTCAACTACCTTCCCCCCGCCGCGGTGCCGGGCGAGGCGGTGCTGCGGCAGCCGGCGAAGGCGTACGTCGCCCGCTACGCGCTGGGACGCGACTACCACAAGGTGTTCCGCCGCCGGCTGCAGCTCCTGGTCGAGCGCATCGCCGCGGCGATCGGGCCGTTCGGGCATCGTGTCTTCACCGACAGCGCGCCGGTGCTCGAGGTCGCGCTGGCGGCGAAGGCAGGGCTGGGCTGGCGCGGCAAGCACACGCTGCTCTTGACCCGCGAGCAGGGCTCGTGGTTCTTCCTGGGCGAGATCTACGTCGACCTGGCGCTGCCGACGACGCCGGCACGCTCGGCGCACTGCGGCAGCTGCCGCGCGTGCATCGACGCCTGCCCGACCGGCGCGATCGTCGCGCCGTACGAGCTCGACGCGCGGCGGTGCATCTCCTACCTCACGATCGAGCTCCCCGGCAGCATCCCGGAGGCGCTGCGGCCGCTCCTGGGCAACCGGATCTACGGCTGCGACGACTGCCAGCTCGTCTGTCCGTGGAACCGGTTCGCGCGGACCGCTGCGCTGCCCGACTTCGCCGTACGTAACGGCCTCGACGCGGCGGACCTCGCGACGCTGTTCGCCTGGACGGCCGCCGAGTTCGACCGCCGGCTGGAGGGCAGCGCGATCCGCCGCATCGGCTTCGAGCGCTGGTCGCGCAACATCGCGGTCGCGCTCGGCAACGCGCCCCGCGACGAGGCGATCGTCGCGGCGCTGCGCACCCGCGCGCTCGACCCATCACCGCTGGTGCGCGAGCACGTCGCGTGGGCGCTGGCGAGGCAGGCTGCAACGGCAGCCTGACGCCGGTCCGGCGCCGCGACGATCCCGGCGTCAGCGGATCAGCTGGTTCATCGACACGATCGGCAGCATCACCGCCAGCACCAGCACCAGCACGATCGCCCCCATGGCGACGATCAGCGCGGGCTGCAGCAGCGCCGCGAACCAGGTGAGGCGCCGTTCGGCCTCGCGCTCGAGCTCCGCCGCGGCGCGCTCCAGCATCGGTGCGAGCTGCCCGCTCGCCTCGCCGTTGGCGACCAGGTGGACGAGCACCGGCGGGAACACCCGCTGCTCCTTCAGTGCGCGCGCGACCGAGACTCCTTCGCGCACCAGCGCCGCCGCGTCGTCGGCCGCGCGGCGCAACGGCAGCGCCCAGACGACGTCGCGCGCCGCGTCCAGCGAGCGCAGCAGCGGCGTGCCGCTGCCGACCAGGATTGCGAGCGTGCTCGCGAACCGCGCGGTGTCGATGGCGGTGACGAGGCGTCCCGCGACCGGCAGGCGCAGCAGGCGCGCGTGCCACGCTTCCCGGAACGCGGCGCGCCGGTTGGCGAAGGCAAACGCCACGGCGAGGATCGCCGCGCCGGCGAGCCAGTAGGCGCCGGTGCCGCGGAAGAACGCGCTGACCGCGATCAGCGCGCGGGTGAGCCACGGCAGCGCCTGCCGGCTCTGCTGGTAGACGGAAACGACCTGCGGGACGACGAAGACGAGCAGCACGGCGATCACCGCAATGGCGATCACCGTCACCAGCGCCGGGTAGATGAGCGCCAGCGTGAACCGCTGCCGCAGCGCGAGCCGCGCCTCGAGGTAGTCGGCGAGGCGCACCAGCACGTCGTTGAGGCGCCCGGTTTCCGCGCCGGCGGCGACCAGGCTGCGGTAGAGGTCCGAGAACGTGCGCGGCCAGCGCGCGAGCGCGCCGGCCAGCGGCTCCCCGGCGACGACCTCGGAGCGCACCGCCGCGAAGAGCTTCTTCGCGCGCGCGTCGTCGGCCTGGTCGGCCACCGCGTCCAGCGCCTGGTCGAGCGGCATGCCCGAGCCGACCAGGGTCGCGAGTTGCCGCGTCGACAGCGCGACCAGCGCCACCGGCAGCCGCGTGGTGCCACCCGCGCCGGCCTGTCCCGCGGTCGCCGCGACGGGCTCGACCAGCGTCGGGAAGAGCCCGTCGGCGCGCAACCGGTCGCGCGCCTGGCGCGGCGTCCCGGCGTCGAGCGTTCCCTGCCGCAGCTTGCCCCGGCCGTCGACCGCCTCGTAGCGAAACGCAGGCATGCGCCGCCGACCGCGTCAGGACTCGCGGGTGACGCGGACCAGCTCGGCGAGCGACGTGTCCCCGTCGGCCAACCAGCGCACGCCGTCGCGGCGCAGCGGCACCATCCCCGCGTGCAGGGCGGCGGCGCGCAGGTCGTGCTCGGGTGCGCGGGCGTGGATCAGCCGGCGCAGCGCCTCGTCGACGACCAGGAGCTCGTAGATGCCGGTGCGCCCCTGGTAACCGGTGCCGCGGCAGGCGTCGCAGCCCTGCGGGCCGTGCAGGCCGGCCAGCGCGACGCTGCCGAAATCGGCGGCCAGCGCCGCCTCGGCGACCGACGGGCGCGCGGGCACGCGGCAGGCCGGGCAGAGCCTGCGCACCAGGCGCTGCGCGAGCACGCCGAGCAGCGACGACGCGAGGAGGTAGGGCTCGACGCCCATGTCGGAGAGCCGCGTCACCGCGCTCGCCGCGTCGTTGGTGTGCAGCGTCGCCAGCACGAGGTGCCCGGTCAGCGACGCCTGCACGGCGATCTGCGCGGTCTCGAGGTCGCGGATCTCGCCGATCATGATGATGTCGGGGTCCTGGCGCAGGATCGAGCGCAGCGCGCGGGCGAAGGTGAGCTCGATCCGCGGGTTGACCTGCGTCTGGCCGACGCCGTCGAGCGCGTACTCGATCGGGTCCTCGACCGTCATCATGTTGAGCGAGCCGCGCGGCAGCCGCGACAGCGCCGCGTACAGCGTGGTCGTCTTGCCGGATCCGGTGGGGCCGGTCACGAGCACGATGCCGTGCGGCTCGCGGATCAGCTTGTCGATCGCCGCCATCGTCGGCTCGCTCATGCCGAGCGCCGCGAGGTCGAGCTGCGCCGAGTCGCGGTCGAGCAGCCGCAGCACGACGCGCTCGCCGGACCCGGTGGGCAGCGTCGACATCCGCACGTCGACCTGCTTGTCGCCGAGCTTCAGCGTGATCCGTCCGTCCTGCGGCAGCCGCTTTTCCGCGATGTCGAGGCTGGCCATGATCTTGAGCCGCGAGACGAGCGCCGCGTGCAGCGCGCGCGGCGGCTCGATCACGTCGCGCAGCACGCCGTCGATGCGGAAGCGCACGACCGACCGCGACTC
>DATIUK010000087.1:0-11901 GCA_035466885.1 Casimicrobiaceae bacterium | reverse complement strand
GTGATGAAGGCGATCGGCGTCGAGAAGCTGAAGACACGATGACGGGCTGAGCGTGGTTGCCGACACCGACCGCATGGGCGTTTCCGGGCGCATCGCCCGGTTCTTCCTCGCTTCGCAGCTGACGCCGCTGCTGGCGCTGGTGCTGGTGCTCGCCGGCGCCTTCGCGATCGTTGTCACGCCGCGCGAGGAAGAGCCGCAGATCGACGTGACGATGGCCAACGTGCTGGTGCCGTTTCCGGGGGCGTCGGCCGAGGACGTCGAGCAGCTGGTGGCGATCCCCGCCGAGCAGGTGCTCTCGCAGATCCAGGGCCTCGAGCACGTCTGGTCGGTGTCGCGGCCCGGGCAGGCGGTGATCACCGTGCAGTACAAGGTCGGCGTCAAGCGGACCGAGGCGATCGTGCGCCTGCACGACGCGATCCTGTCGCACCGCGACTGGCTGCCGCCGGAGCTCAACGTCGGCGAGCCGCTGGTCAAGCCCAAGGGCATCGACGACGTGCCGATCGTCTCGCTGACGCTGTGGACGCGCGACGCGGACCGCGGCTCCTTCGATCTCCAGCGAGTGGCGCACGCGGTGGAAGCCGAGCTGAAGCGCGTTCCGGGGACGATGGAAGTCACCACCATCGGCGGTCCCGGCCGCGTGGTCCAGGTCGAGCTCGACGTCGACAAGCTCTCCTCGCACGGCCTTTCGACCGGCGAGCTGAAGCGGATGCTGCAGGGTGCCAACGTCGCGCTGCCGGCCGGACAGATCGTCCGCGGCAACAAGACCGTGCTGATCGAGACCGGCGAGTTCCTCGAGAGCGCGCAGCAGGTCCGCGACCTCGTCGTCGGCGTGCACGACGGCCAGCCGGTCTACCTGTCCGACGTCGCCCGCGTCGTCGACGGGCCGCCCACGCCGGCCCGCTTTGCCTCGTTCACGCCGGGCAAGGCCGGGAGCCTCGGGGCCACGGACACCGGCCGTGCGTTCCCGGCGGTCACGCTGCAGGTGACCAAGAAGGCCGGCGAGAACGCCGTCGACGTGGCGCGGCGGGTCGAGCAGCGGCTCGAGGGCCTCAAGAACACGGTGATCCCGGCCGGCGTCGAGACCTCGATCACCCGCGACTACGGGCGCACCGCCGACGACAAGGCGAAGATGCTGATCGGCAAGCTGCTGTTCGCCACGCTCTCGGTGGTCGCGCTGGTATTCGTTGCGCTCGGCTGGCGCGAGGCGGCCATCGTCGGCATCGCCGTGCTGCTCACGCTGGCCGCGACGCTGTTCGCGTCCTGGGCGTGGGGGTTCACGCTCAACCGGGTGAGCCTGTTCGCGCTGATCTTCTCCATCGGGATCCTGGTCGACGACGCGATCGTCGTCGTCGAGAACATCCATCGCCATCGGCTGTTGTATCCGGATGCTCCGCTGGCGACGCTGATCCCCACGGCCGTCGACGAGGTCGGCGGCCCCACGATCCTCGCCACGTTCACGGTGATCGCCGCGCTGCTGCCGATGGCCTTCGTCACCGGGCTCATGGGGCCGTACATGAGCCCGATCCCCATCAACGCCAGCATGGGGATGGTGATTTCGCTGGCGATCGCGTTCACGATCACCCCGTGGCTCGCGTGGAAGCTCGCGCCGGCCGCCGGCCACGCGGTGCACGGGCCCGGTCGCCTGGACCGGTGGCTGGAAAAGAGCTTCGCCAGGCTGCTGACGCCGTTCGTCGACCGCGACAAGGGCGGTCGCCGGCGGGCGCTGCTCGGCATCGCCACCATCGTCGCCATCGTCGCCTCGGTGTCGCTCGCGGTCGTCCAGCTGGTCGTGCTGAAGATGCTGCCGTTCGACAACAAGAGCGAGTTCCAGGTCGTCGTCGACCTGCCGGCCGGCTCGCCGGTCGAGTCGACGGCGGCGGTGCTGGCGGAGCTCGCGCGCGAACTGGCGCAGGTTCCCGAGGTCACCGACCTGCAGGCCTACGCCGGCACGGCGGCACCGATCAACTTCAACGGCCTCGTCCGCCAGTACGATTTCCGCCAGCTGCCCGAGCAGGGCGACCTGCAGGTCAACCTGGTCGACCGCAAGCATCGCTCGCGCAAGAGCCACGAGATCGCGCTGGCGGTGCGCCCGGCACTGGAGGCGATCGGCGCCCGGCACCAGGCGAAGGTCAAGGTCGTCGAGGTGCCGCCGGGGCCGCCGGTGCTCTCGCCGATCGTGGCCGAGATCTACGGCCCCGACGAGCCCGGTCGCCACGCGCTCGCCAAGGGCGTCCGTGCCGCGTTCGGGCAGGAGCCCGGCATCGTCGGCATCGACGACTCGATCGAGGACAATGCGCCCCGGATGCTGGTGCGCGTCGACCAGCGCAAGGCGGCGCTGGCCGGGATCACTCCGGCCGACGTCGTGAGCGCGATGCGCGCCGGGCTCGCCGGCGACGACGTCACCTCGCTGCGCGACGGGCAAGCCAAGTACGGCGTGCCGGTGCGGATCACGCTGCCGGCAGCGCGGCAGGGCAGCCTCGACGCGCTGCTGGCGATCACGGTGAAGAGCCCGTCGGGCGCCAACGTGCCGCTGTCCGAGCTCACCGTGGTCAAGCCGGCGCTGCGCGAGAAGACACGCTACCGCAAGGACCTGCTGCCGGTCACCTACGTGATCGCCGACATGGCCGGCGGCACCGACAGCCCGCTGTACGGGATGTTCGGCGTGCGCGGCAAGCTCGATTCGATCAAGGTGCCCAACGGCGGCACGCTCGCCGAGCACTTCATCTCGCAGCCCTCCGACCCCTACCGCAGCTACACGCTGAAGTGGGACGGCGAGTGGCAGGTGACCTACGAGACCTTCCGCGACATGGGCATCGCCTACGGCGTGGGGCTGATGCTCATCTACCTGCTGGTCGTCGCGCAGTTCGGTTCCTACGTCACGCCGCTGGTCATCATGGCGCCGATACCGCTGACCATCATCGGCGTGATGCCGGGCCACGCGCTCCTCGGACAGCCGTTCACGGCGACGTCGATGATCGGGATGATCGCGCTCGCCGGCATCATCGTCCGCAACTCGATCCTGCTGGTCGACTTCGTCAACCTGCAGGTTGCCCGCGGCGTGCCCTTCGCCCAGGCGATCGTCGACGCCGCCGCCGCGCGGGCGAAGCCGATCGCGCTGACCGGCCTCGCCGCGATGCTGGGCGCGCTGTTCATCCTCGACGACCCGATCTTCAACGGTCTCGCGATCGCGCTGGTATTCGGCATCCTGGTGTCGACGCTGCTGACGCTGGTCGTGATCCCGGTCCTCTACTACGCGGTCAATCGCCGCAAGCATCCGCTCGTCGCGGAGCCCGCCGCATGAACCCGACGGGCATCCCCGAGGGCCAATACCGAAGCGCGCAGCGTGAAGGAAACCCCATGAACACCAATCGCATGATCCGCATCTTCGCCGGCGCCTTCGTGCTGCTGTCGCTGGCACTGGGCGCGCCCGCGAGCCCGCTGTTCGTCAACGCCAACTGGTTGTGGTTCACGGCCTTCGTCGGCGTGAACCTTTTCCAGAGCGGATTCACCTGCTTCTGCCCCCTGGAAAAGATCCTGCTGAAGCTCGGCGTCAGGGCCGGCTGACGCGCCCCCGGGAAGCGCGGGCGTCCCGGCGTCACCCCGCGGCTTCGCGCGCGTCGGCCTCGGCCCGAAGACGGAGAGGTGGACGGACGGAATCACCACCGCAACCGCGAGGTTGCCGTCGCCGCGGACGAAGCGGTCGCGGCGCTGCATGGGCGTTGGCTTGACCGCCCGGGTCCGCTTCTCGCAGTATCGGCCTTTTGCCGAGCGACGAATGGCCTGCCACGAGGTTCTCCTGCCGCATCTGCATCGGCGTACCGCGATTGCGCCGTCGACGCGGCCCGGACGCAGCACGAGGGCCGAGTGAGCGTCACCGGCCGGCCCACCCCGACGCCGCGCCGCGGCGTCTGGCACACCCCGATCGCGGATGGCTCGCCGGCCGCGGCGCTGCTGTCGGCATCCGCGGTGCGCGAGACCTGCGCCTCGGTGTTCGCGACCATCGAGCGCGGCGAATCGGCGTACTACCGCTGGCAGCCGGAGCGGCTCGGCGCAGCCACCGACTGCGTGCTGGCGACGCTGCGGCAGCAGTATCCCTCGCTCGACGTTCCGCATCACAGCCGGTGGCGCCACTTCGCGGCCGGCGGAATCGATCGCTGGGGTCCGCTCGGCGCCGGATTCGGCACCGACCGCCGAGCCCGGGCGCGGGCGCGCTGCGAGCTGGCACTCGTCAGCGTGCTGCTAGACGCGGGTGCGGGCGCAGCCTGGCACTACGTCGACGCGCCGACGTCGATGCCGCTGTCGCGGTCCGAAGGCCTTGCCGTGGCAACGCTGCGGATGTTCGCGGCGGGGCTGTTCTCGGCCGATGCCCGCGTGCCGCTGCGCGTCGACGCCTCGGCGCTCGCCAGGCTCGACCCCGCGCGGTTCGCCGCCGGGTTCGGCGTCACCGGGTCCAATCCGCTGCCCGGGCTCGCCGGCCGGGTGGCGCTGCTGCGCCGTCTGGGCGAGGTGGCGACGGCGACGACGGCGGTGTTCGAGCCGCCCGCGCGGCTCGGCCACCTGTTCGATCATCTCGAGGCGCAGGCGGTGCGGGCTGCGCTGCCGGCGCCGTTGCTCCTGGCGACGCTGCTGCGCGTGCTGGCGCCGGTGTGGCCGTCGCGGCTGCGGCAGGACGGCATCCCGGTGGGCGACTGCTGGCGCCATCCGGCGGCGACGCTCGCCGGGGCACCTGCCGCCGCGCAGGGTTTGGTCGCGTTTCACACGCTCGCGCATTGGCTCGCACTGTCGCTCGTCGAGCCGCTGGAGGAAGCCGGGATTGCGGTCACCGGGCAGAACGGGCTTTGCGGCCTCGCCGAGTACCGCAACGGCGGACTGCTGCTCGACACCGGCGTGCTGGTGCTGCGCGATCCAGCGTCGGTATCGGGTATCCTGCGGGTGCACGAGCCGGCGGTCGTCGAGTGGCGCGCGGCCACGGTGACCGTGCTGGATCTCATCGCCGAGCGCGTCCGTGCGGCGCTCGGCGTCGACGCCGAGGCGCTTCCGATCAGTCGGGTGCAGGAGGGCGGCACCCGGGCAGCCGGGCGCCGGCTGGCCGCCGAGAAGCGCCCCGGCGCCGCCCCGCCGCTCGACGTCGAGGGCGACGGCACGGTCTTCTGAACCCATTTCCCCATCCAGACCACAAGGCGAACCCATGTCGGAGCTGCTCACCGTCGTCGGCCATCCGTTGATCCTGCACAAGCTCACCATCATGCGGCGCAGGGATACGACCACCGACAATTTCCGCCGCCTGCTGCGCGAAATCGCGCAACTCCTCGCCTACGAGGTCACGCGCGACCTGCCGCTCGAGATGGTGCCCATCGAGACGCCGCTGGCCGCCATCGACGCGCCGCAGATCAGCGGCAAGAAGCTGTGCCTGGTGTCGATTCTGCGCGCCGGCAACGGCATGCTCGACGGCATGCTGGACATCCTGCCCGCCGCCCGCGTCGGACACATCGGCCTTTATCGCGATCCGGCGACGCTGGCCGCCGTCGAGTACTACTTCAAGGTGCCCGAGGACATCGCCGATCGCCTGGTCATCGTCGTCGACCCGATGCTCGCGACCGGGCACTCGGCGGCGGCGGCGCTGACGCGGCTCAAGGCGGCCGGGGCCGCGTCGATCAAGTACGTCTGCCTGCTGGCGGCGCCGGAGGGCGTTGCCGCACTGCACGCGGCGCATCCGGACATCCCGGTCTACACGGCGGCCGTCGACGATCACCTCAACTCGCACGGCTATATCGTGCCGGGGCTGGGCGACGCCGGCGACCGGCTGTTCGGCACCAAGTAGCGGCAGGCGTCACCCTCGGGAACGAGAGGCGGGAGGGTCATGGCGCCGGTGTCGCGTCGAGCACGCGGAGTGCGCGCAGCGCGAGCGCGAACGGCCCGGCCTGCCGTTCGCCGATCATGAACCCGAGCTCGCGCACGCGGGCCGGATCGAGCGGCGGTGCGTCGTCCAGCACGCGGCCGCGAAAGCGGGCGCGAAACGCGGCGAGCGGGATCGCCACCTCCGCCCACGCGCCGGCCGGTGGCGTGAATTCCGCCTGGTAGCCGATGCCGTCGAGGCCCTCGCCGGTGAACAGGCGCAATCCGTAACGCCTCCCGTCGCCCCGCGCCGTCACCACGTAGCCGCAGGCGTCGGCGGCGGCGTAGTCGCCGACGGGGGAACGCACCGACGCGAAGCCGCCGCCCTGCGCCAGCGACACGATGCCGCTCCACACCGCGTGGTCGGCGACGAAGGCGAGGCGGCTCGCCGAACGGCCGCCCATCACCGCATCGTCGATCGCCCGCCATGCGGCGACCGTCGCCGCGTCGTCGAAGCGAAGGAGGAGTCGCGCCATGCACTCATTGTGTCACCAGAGGCGTGGATCGAGCCGGTAGTAGCGCACGAACTCCGCGTAGAGCTCCGGGTGCAGCGCGGCCATCCGCTGGGGCTGCTCGAAAAAGACCTCGGAGACGACGGCGAAGAATTCGGCCGGGTTGACCGCCCCGTACAGGGAAATGAGGGGAGGCTCCTCGCCGCTGGGATGCTGCTGCAGCGCCGCGAACTCGGCCCCCAGCACCTGCGACCAGCGCCGGTAACGCTCGCGCGACGGCAACTGCGGCGCGCCGTTGGCGACGCCCGTCGCCTGGTCGAGCTGGTGCGCGAACTCGTGCAGCGCGACGTTGCGCCCGTCCTGATCGTCGTCGGCACCCGCGACGACATCCGGCCAGGACAGCACGACCTGGCCCTGGACCCAGGACTCCCCGGAGAGGAGCTGGCGCTGCTCCTGCAGCACACCACCCGCCCCGGTGTGCAGGCGATCGACGAAGAACGCGCCCGGGTAGACCAGGATTTGCCGCAGCCCTGGATAGCCGTCACCGCTGCGGGCGAGCCACAGCAGGCAGGCGTGGGCGGCGATCGTGACGCGCATCTCGTCGGTGATGGCAAGCCCGCCGCAGCCGAGGAACGCCTTCTCGGCGACGAACACCTGCACGCGTTGCCGCAGGCGCAGCTGCAGGTCGGGCGGCAGCCGCCGGTAGAGCGGCACGCGGCGCTGCAGGATGCGCCGCCAGGCCGCGGGAAACGGCCGTTCCCGGAGGCGTCGCCGGCGGTGGGCAACCCACCAGGGCTCCGCGACCAGCCAGACGAACACCAGCGCCGCCACCGCCGCGACGGCAACGAACGCCCAGGCGGCGGGATCGGACAAGGCCGGCATCATGGCCACGAATTGGTGGCGAATCCCGCCGTTTCAATGCCACGCACGGACGCTCGCGCGTCACGAAGCGGCTGCCAGGCGCGCCGTTCCTGGCGCAATGCCGTCCGAATGACCGAGGTTTGACGCAGGGCAACCGGGTGTGGCTGCGCCGGGGCTACGCTGGAACTGCGCCCCGCCGCACGGTGGGGTGGGTCGATCGTGCCGGGGCGCTGGTTGCACGAGGAGGCTCGACATGAAACGGAGCAAACTCGCAGCGCTTCTCCTGGGAGCGCTGGTGCTGGCCGCGCCGGCAATGGCGGCCGACAAGCTCGACATCGGCAAGCGCGAGTACGACGCGAGTTGCGCGTCGTGCCACGGGCTCAATGGCAAGGGCAAGGGATCGTTCGCCGAGATCCTGCAGGTGAGCATGCCCGACCTCACGACGATGGCGCGCAGGAACGGCGGCGTGTTTCCGATTTCCTACGCGTACAACGTGATCGACGGGCGCGAGGAGTTCAAGGCGCACGGCACGCGCGAGATGCCGATCTGGGGCCGGCACCTGTCGGTCCGCGGGGCCCCGGTGTACGACGACTACGGCTACGACGCCGACATGTTCGTGCGTGCCCGCATCCTCGCGGTGATCGACTACCTGTACCGGCTGCAGGTCAAGTAGCGGCTGCGCCCGGGGCGCAGCCGCGGCCCTGCGCCGGCGAGACCGTGGCCGCGCCGCGCGGTCAGGCGGGCTCGATGAGGCTCGCGTCGTAGTCGGCAGGCGCCTCGAAGCCGAGCAGGTTCAGCACCGTCGCGGCGACGTTGGAGAGCCCGGGTGCCGCGAGATCGGTCCGCAGCCGGTAGCCTGGCGCGGCTTTGCTCGACGCCAGCACGAACGGCACCGGGTTGAGCGTGTGCGAGGTCTTCGCCTTGGTGTGGCCCGCCGCGTCGCGCCTGACGTTGCCCTTCTTGTCGAGCTCGAACATCTCGTCGGCGTTGCCGTGGTCGGCGGTGACCATCACCGTGCCGTTGGCCGCGCGGATGACCGGAAGCAGCCGGGCGAGCTGCAGGTCGAGCGCCTGCATCGCCGTCACCGCGGCCTCGAAGTTGCCGGTGTGGCCGACCATGTCGCCGTTGGCGTAGTTGACGCGCAGGTAGCGGTACTTGCCGCTCCTGATCGCCGCGATCAGCGTGTCGGTGATCTCGGCGCACTTCATCCAGGGCCGCTGCTCGAACGGCACGACGTCGCTCGGGACCTCGACATAGGTCTCGGTCGCCTCGTCGAACTTGCCCGAGCGGTTGCCGTTCCAGAAGTAGGTGACGTGGCCGTACTTCTGCGTCTCGCTGATCGCGTACTGGGCGACGCCGTTCTTCGCCAGGTACTCGCCAAGGGTGCGGTCGATCGCCGGCGGCACGACCAGGAAGCGCGGCGGCAACTTGGTGTCGCCGTCGTACTGCATCATGCCGGCGTAGCAGACGTCCGGCTTCGGGCCCCGGTCGAAGCCGTCGAACGCATCCTCGACGAACGCACGCGAGATCTCGATCGCGCGATCGCCGCGGAAGTTGAAGAACACCACGGCGTCGCCGTCGACGATCCGGCCGAGCGGCTGGCCGTCGCGGGCGACGACGAAGCCCGGCAGGTCCTGGTCGATCACCTTCGCTTCGTTGCGGAAGGTCTCGATCGCGGTCTTCGCGTCGGCGAACTGCCGGCCCTCGCCGCGGACGTGGATCGCCCACCCGCGCGCGACCATCGACCAGTCGGCCTCGTAGCGGTCCATGGTGATCTGCATCCGACCGCCGCCCGACGCGATCGCGACGTCGAACCCGGGGCTGCGCAGGCCGGCGAGGAACGCCTCGAACGGCTCGAGGTAGTCGAGCGCCGATGTCTCGCCGACGTCGCGTCCGTCGAGCAGGATGTGGATGCGCGCGCGCGGCACGCCCTCGGCCTTCGCCTGCGCCAGCATCGCCTTCAGGTGGTCGATGTGCGAGTGCACGTTGCCGTCGGAGAACAGTCCCAGGAAGTGCAGCGTTCGCGATGCCTTCGCCGCGGCGACGACCTCGTGCCATGCCTGCCCCTGCCAGAGCGCGCCGCTGGCGATCGACTCGGCGACGAGCTTCGCGCCCTGCGCGAACACGCGGCCGGCGCCGAAGGCGTTGTGGCCGACTTCGCTGTTGCCCATGTCCTCGTCGCTGGGCATGCCGACCGCGGTGCCGTGCGCGCGCAGGCGCGTCGTCGGATGCTCGGCCATCAGTGCGTCGAGCGTCGGGGTGCGCGCGGTCTTGACGGCGTCGCCCTCGTCGCGGGGCGAGATGCCGACGCCGTCGAGGATCACGGTGACGACGGGGCCGGGGCAGGCGGCGAAGCGGGTGGAGCGGGCGAGTTTCATGGTCGGCATGGGCGTGGTCGCAGTTGAGGTGGGCAAGGCAAGCGGCGCGGCACGACGTCGCAGCGCGGCCCGGTCCTTGCGGGATTCGACGGCCATTATGCCGCGTCGGGGCGGTGCCGGACCCACGACGAGATCAAAGACCCCACGGGTTCGCGGCGCCCGCCGGCAGGGCGGCGGTGCCGTGGTCGGATGCCCGGCGAATCCGCCTGCCCGTCCGTGGCGGGTTTCATCCAGGTCAAGGCGGAGGAGGAGGTTCTCCGCTACGCTCACCGGTTTTGACTCCCGCCGGCGCGACCATCGCCGGAAGATGACGATGGGTTCCGCGCGCGACGGCTTCACCTCCTCGTTCGGCGTGATCGCCGCCACCCTCGGCTCGGCGGTCGGCTTGGGCAACATCTGGAAGTTCCCCTACCTGACCGGGGCCAACGGCGGTGCCGGTTTCCTGTTGGTCTACGTGCTGGCGACGCTTGCCGTCGGCCTGCCGGTGATGATTTCCGAGATCGCCATCGGCCGAGCGGCACGGGCCGACGCCGTGACGGCGTTCGTCAGGCTCGCACCGCCGCGGCAACCGTGGTGGCTGATCGGCGCGATGGGCGTGGTCGCGGCGGTGCTGATCATGGCCTTCTACAGCGCAGTTGCCGGCTGGGTGTTCGCCTACGTGCTGAAGTCGCTGGTCGGCGGGGCGCTGTCGACCGATCCCAAGGTCACCTCCGCGGCGTTCGGAGCGCTGGTCGCCGATCCGTTGCAGGCGCTCGCCTGGCAGTGGCTGGTGCTGGTCTTCGTCGGCGCGATCATCCTGATGGGCGTGTCCAAGGGCATCGAGGCGGTGACCAAGCGGCTGATGCCGGTGCTGTTCCTGCTGCTGGTGCTGCTCGGGATTCGCGGTCTCACGCTGCCGGGTGCCGCCGAGGGCCTCGCCTTCCTGTTCCGGCCCGAGTTCTCGCGGGTCACGCCGGCGGTCGTCCTGGTCGCCGTCGGCCTCGCATTCTTCAAGCTCTCGATCGGCATGGGCACGATGGTGACCTACGGCAGCTACTTTCGCGCGGGGCAGAACATCCCCGTAACGGCCGCCCGCGTAATGCTCGCCGACCTCGCCGTGTCGATGCTGGCCGGCATCGCGATCTTCCCGGCGGTGTTCGCCTTCGGCTTCAAGCCCGAGGCCGGCCCGTCGCTGGTGTTCATCACTGTGCCGGCGGTGTTCGCGAGCATGCCGGCGGGCGGCGTGTTCATGGCCGCGTTCTTCGTGCTCACCGCGGTGGCGGCGACCGGCGCGATGCTGTCGATCGTCGAAGTGCCGGTCGCCGTGCTGGCCGAGCGCCTCGGGCTCACCCGGCGCACGGCGACCGTGGTCACGCTGATCGCCATCGCGCTCTTCGGCGTGCTGCCGGCGCTGTCGCAGGGCGCGACGGCGCAGTGGAAGCTCGCCGGGATGAACGCGTTCGACCTCTTCGATTACCTGACTTCGAACCTGCTGCTGCCGGCAGGCGGCATCCTGGTCTGCGTGTTCACCGGCTGGTTCTGGGGCCGCGAGCGGGTGGCGGCGGAGCTGTCGAATCGGGGCGCGCTCGAGAACGGCGCGGTGCAGCGCGCGCTGGTCTTCCTCGTGCGCTGGGTGTCGCCGGTGCTGATCGCAGTGGTGATGCTGCGGGGGTTCGGCGTCGTCTGATCGTCGAGCCGGTCCGGGCGGTGCCCGCCGCCCCGCTGCCGGTCCGACCGAGCCGGGGGCGCGTTACGCCTGCGCCGCGACGGGCTCCGGCGGCACCGCGATCCGGTGGTCGGTGCTGAACTGGTAGTCACGGAAGACGTCCTCGGCGCTCAGGACCTGGTAGGTGCCGTCGGGCAGCCGGCGCGAGGTGTCCTTCAGCCGATAGACCGTGTGACCGCAGGTCCAGCAGTCGAAGTTGCGCATGTGCGTGCACAGGCAGGTCTTGTCCCGGACCGCGATCTCCGTCCCCTCGGGATGCCGGTCGAGCTCGCGGTTGTACGCCTCGATGTAGGCGCAGTTGCCGCTGCCGTCGAGCAGGTAGCCGTAGGCCTCGCAGTTGGGGCGGATGCCGGCGCCGATCGCGGGGCTGCTCTTCAGCATCCGCATCGGGTAGCCCGTCGGCGAGACCATGTTGACCTCGACGTCCTCCTCGTTGGCGCGGAAGTAATCCTGCCGCACCTTGTCCGGCAGGCCGCACTCCCGGGTCACGGTGAACCGCGTCGCGACCTGCACGGCGGCCGCCCCCATCTCGAGAAACTGCGTCGCGTCCGTGCCGGTGAAGATGCCGCCGGCGGCGACCACGGGGATGTCGAGCTGTTCCTGCCGCAGG
>DATIUK010000086.1:0-2867 GCA_035466885.1 Casimicrobiaceae bacterium | reverse complement strand
GGTCGCCGCCCGTCTCGACGCCGAGCGAGCGCAGGTGCGCGAGGCCCGATTGCTGGGTTGAGACCGCGTAGCCCAGCAGCGCGCCGGCCGCCCCGACGGCGAACTCGCGGTCGTCGACGCCGAATGCGCCCAGGTCCTGGGTGCCGAAGTGCCTGGCCAGCGCGCGGCTCGCGGCGGCGGTATCGAACTGCCACGCCGGGAGCATGCGCGTCGGCACTGGCGCGCCGCGCCAGGGCGAGACCGTGCCCTCGGGTAGCAGCAGCTCGGCCACGTCGAGTCGCTCGAGCGTGGCGGCAGCCTCCGCCGCCGGCACCTCCGTCACTGTGAACTGGCCGGCGGCAAGGTTGAGCCAGGCGAGGCCCGTCCGGTGCCGGCCCGGCAGGACGGCGACGAGCAGGCTGTCGCGCTTGGCCTCGAGCAGGTTCGCGTCGGTGACGGTGCCCGGCGTCACCACCCGGGTGACCCGGCGCTCGACCGGCCCCTTGCTGGTGGCCGGGTCGCCGATTTGCTCGCAGATCGCCACCGATTCGCCGAGGCGCATCAGGCGCGCGAGGTACTGGTCGACGGCGTGGAACGGCACGCCGGCCATCGGGATCGGCGCGCCCGCCGACGCGCCGCGCGCGGTGAGCGTGATGTCGAGCAGGCGGGCCGCGCGCTCGGCGTCGTCGTAGAAGAGCTCGTAGAAATCGCCCATCCGGTAGAAGAGCAGCTTGTCCGGATGCGCCGCCTTGAGCGCCAGGTACTGCTGCATCATCGGCGTGTGGCCGGCACTGGCGGCCGGCGTCTGGCGTGCCGCGGCTGCCACGGAGCCGTCCCGCCCGTTCTGAGCAGGCGGGCGGGCCGGCGTATTCATCGGCGTGACTACCGGTCCTGGATGAGCGTCAGCTTCGTCTGCGCCGCGGTGCCCGCAATGTAGAGCGAGTAGACGGTCCCGGTCGCGGAGACGTAGTCAGGCAGGGTCGCGAGCACCGCGGTCGGATTGGCGGTCTCCCGCACCGTCAGCGTGTACGTCCCGTTGGCGATCTCGACGTAGAACGGCGCTGTCGTCGGCGTGATCCCGGTGGCGAGCACCGTGGTGCCAGCGAGGACGTCGACGGTCGCGCCGCTGCCGGCGGCGTCGGCGTTGACGATTCGCATGCGGCCTGCGCCGCTCAACGAGGGTGTGTTGTTGTCGGTGAGCGCCACCAACGACTGCGCCCCCGGGTTGCCCTCCAGGACGAGCGTCGTGTCGGTCGCGCCGGCCAGCGTCTGCGTGACCTTCGCCAGGACCGCCCCCGGCGTCGCGACCGCCGTCGCGGCGAAATCGTAGTTCTTGCTCTCGACCGGCGCCGGGATCGAGGCCTTGCCTTCGGCGATGTCCCGGAACAGCGTCGAGTCGTTCGCCAGCACGTCGACCGCGCCGGTGGCGTTGGCGATGTTCACCGCGCGCACGCGCGAAACCAGGTTCCTGAGCGGCGTGATCGGCGCGTCGCCGGTGGTCTGGAACAGCGCCATGGTGATGAGGTTGGCGCCGCCGACCGAATAGGCGACCAGGTTGGCCCGCGTGTCCCCGGGCAGGTTCACCGGTCCCGCGTCGAAGATCGGGACCTTGGTGCCCGTCTCGGTGGCGACGATCCGGTAGGTCCCCGCTCCGAAGCTCAGGAAGACGCCGATGCTGCCATAGTTGAGCCCGGTGACGTTGGGCGACACGTTGAGGATGCTGGTGGCGGGCTCGATGACGTAGAGGTCGAACGACCCCGTGTTGGGCGCGAGGTTCAACACCCGCGTCTGGAACGTGTTGGTGCCCGGGCTGTTCGTGGGCTCGAGAAGTATCGCCGTCGACGGCACACCGGGCGTCCCGTAGGCGAACAGCGTGTAGTTCGACGTGCCGTTGAGCGTGTAGTTGGTGCTGTTGGATACCGCCGAGTTGCCGGCGACCAGCAGCGCGAAGCTGTGCTGGACCGGCTCGAGCGTCAAGTACGCGGTGACGCCCTGGAAGGCGACCTCGGGCCAGAGGACGGTCCCGTCGACGAAGCCGGTGACGTTGGGAGCGCCGACGACGAGGTTCGCGAAGCGAACTTTCGCGGTCTTGTCCGGGAAGTAGTTGATGGTCTCGATCTTGCAGCCGAAGAGCAGCAGCGGCGAGGCGACGAGGGCGAGGAGGAGGCAGCGGCGGAGGGACATCGGCTTGGCTTCGGCGGGAAAAGCGGAATGATGCCATGCCTCGCGCCCGCCCCCCAACCGCCGGTCGGTTCCCCGGCGGACGGCCAGGTTGCCGCGCGGGGCGCCGGGGTCCTCCGGAGCGGGTTGACCCCGGGGCATTCATTTTTCCGGCGGCCCGCCGATGAAGAGCTGAGGGTCGCCGTCTCGCGGACCGGAGCTTTGGCGGCCGGCCCGGTGCGGGTGCCGGAGGCAAATCCATGCGGCAGGGGCTGTCCGTTCGATCGTGGATGCTGTTCGTGACCGTCGTCGCCGCGGGCGACGCCGGCGCGCTGTCGCGCGCGATGTGGGCGGAATTCAACGCCATCTACTACATCAACCTCCGGCCGACCGCCGAGTGCAACGCCTTCCGCACGCGGTCGATCGAGCTTCTCAAGGACAACTCGCTGTCCGCCGACGCCCTCGATGCCCGGATGCGTGCGCTCTGGGACGAGGCCAAGCGGACGTGCCTGCAGCCGGTCCGGGCGGAAGCCGCTGCGGCAGCGAAGCAGTCCGCCGCCGGCGGCCCCACGGGCTTGAAACAGGAAGCGGTGAATCCGTCAGCCGTGGTGCAGGCGCCGGCGAAGCCCGCCGAGCGCCCGGCCGTGGGTCCGGCGGTCGCAGCGCCGGAGCGGTCCGCGCCCGGCGCGCCGCCGGTAGTCGACCCCTCGTCGGCGCTCGGCGCGAAC
>DATIUK010000085.1:0-1863 GCA_035466885.1 Casimicrobiaceae bacterium | reverse complement strand
CTTCGGCGAGATCGTGCGCATCTTCCTCAACAACCTGTCGCAGCCGATCAACCTGACCAACGGGCCGCAGGGCATCACCCTGATCGACCCGTTTTCGATCGGCAGCTTCAGCTTCGCGAAAAACGAGACCATCGCCGGCCTCCATTTCACCGGGCCGATCAAGTACTACTACCTGCTGGTGCTGGTGCTCGTCGTCGTCGTGATCGTCAACCTGCGGTTGCAGAACTCGCGCATCGGCCGTGCCTGGGAAGCGATCCGCGAGGACGAGATCGCCGCCCGCGCGATGGGCATCAACACCCGCAACATGAAGCTGCTCGCGTTCGCGATGGGCGCGTCGTTCGGCGGCATCTCCGGCGGCATCTTCTCCGCAACGCAGGGCTTCATCAGCCCGGAGAGCTTCGTGCTGGTCGAGTCGGTGATGGTGCTGGCGATGGTGGTGCTGGGCGGCATGGGCAACATCTGGGGCGTGATCCTGGGTGCCGTGCTGCTCTCGTTCGTCCCGGAGGTGCTGCGCTACACCGTGGAGCCGGCGCAGATGGCGCTGTTCGGGCGGATGCTGGTCGAGCCCGAGGTGATCCGGATGCTGCTGTTCGGCCTCGCGCTGGTGCTGATGATGCTGTTCCGCCCGGCAGGGATCCTGCCGTCAGCGCTGCGCAAGCGCGAGCTCGAGACGCCGCGGCGCTAGTGTAATGACCGACCACCACCTCGTCCTCCTGCGCGCCCGTGGCGTCTCCAAGCGCTTCGGCGGCGTGCAGGCGCTCTCCGACGTCAGCTTCACGATCAACCACGGCGAGATCTACGGCCTGATCGGGCCCAACGGGGCCGGCAAGACCAGCCTCTTCAACGTGCTGACCGGCATCTATGCGCCGGACGCCGGCGAGTTCGTGTTCGACGGCCTGCCGCTCGCGGACCAGAAGCCGCACGAGGTCGCCGCCCGCGGCATCGCGCGGACGTTCCAGAACATCCGCCTGTTCGCCAACCTCTCCGCGCTCGAGAACGTGATGATCGGCCGCCACGTGCGCACCGCCGCCGGAGTCTGGGGCGCCATCGCGCGCAACGCGAAGACGCGCGCCGAGGAGCGCTCGATCGAGAAGCGCGCCTACGAGCTGCTCGAATACGTCGGCGTGCACAAGCGCGCCAACGACCTTGCCAAGCACCTCGCCTACGGCGACCAGCGCCGGCTGGAGATCGCGCGCGCGCTGGCGACCGAGCCCAAGCTGCTCGCGCTCGACGAGCCGGCTGCCGGCATGAACGCCACCGAGACGACGGCACTCAAGGGGCTGCTCGACGACATCCGCCGCGACGGCACGACGATCCTGCTGATCGAGCACGACATGAAGCTGGTGATGAGCGTCTGCGACCGCGTGCTGGTCCTCGACTACGGCAAGAAGATCGCCGAGGGCTCGGCTCAGTAAGTCCAGAACGACCCCAAGGTGATCCAGGCCTACCTCGGCGGCGAGGTCACGCTCAACCTGAAGGGAACCGCATAGTGGGCCCCGCCGACGAAACGAAGCGGCCGCTGCTCGAGCTCACCGGGCTCGAGGTGGCGTACGGCGGCATCCAGGCCGTCAAGGGCATCGACCTCCACGTCGGCGAGGGCGAGCTCGTGTGCCTGATCGGCGCCAACGGCGCCGGCAAGACGACCACGCTGAAGGGGATCTGCGGCGTCCAGCCGGTCAAGGCCGGCACGGTCCGCTACGCCGGGGAGAACGTGACCGGCAAGCCGCCGCACCGGCTGGTCCGCCGCGGGCTTGCGATGGTGCCCGAGGGCCGCGGCGTGTTCGGCGCGCTGACCATCGAGGAGAACCTCGCGATGGGCGCGTACATACGCAGCGACCGCGCGGGCGTGCGCCACGACATCGA
>DATIUK010000084.1:0-6288 GCA_035466885.1 Casimicrobiaceae bacterium | reverse complement strand
GACGGGATCACCGCCTGCAGGAGCTCGCCCGCGCTCGCCGCGGGCATCAGCATGGTGGCACTGCGCCCGAGCGTGCGCGCCATCGCCACGAGCTCACGCTGCAGCGACGCCGGCAGCGTCACGCCGCCGGCGGCCCAATCGTCGAAGGCGGCTGCGTCGGCGCGAGCGAGCCAGGCGTCGACCGGCTCGCCGAAGACGTGCTCGGCGGCCAGCGCCTCCAGCGCCGCAACGACGTCGGGGGCGATGGCGTCGGCACCGGTCGCGGCGTTCATCGCCTGCAGCGCGGGGGCGATCCGCTGGCGCACGGCGCCGACCGCCGCCGGCACCGGCGAACGCCCCATCGCCCGCGGCCAGTCGATCAGGAGCCGCCACAGGTACTCCTGGATCGTCTCCAGGACGACGGCCGGCTCCCGCCGCAGCGTCGCCGCGGGGGTCGCCACGCCGGCCGCCGCATCGAGGGCCGAGCGCGCCGCCGCGGCCTGCGCGTGGCCGCAGATGCTGTAGAGCCGCGGCAGCATCGCCGCGGCCTCGTCCGCCGTCTTGCCAACCGCAAGGCGGCCCGCGATCAGCGGGCGCGTCGACTCGACGTCGACGCCCACGATCCGGCGGCCGTCCCACAGCAGCCGGACGGTGAGTTCACCCTGCAGGCTCATCGGACGGCTTCCGTGCTTTGCCCTGCGGCGTCGGTCCCTGCGGCGTCGGTCCCTGCGGCGGCCCGGCCGGCTCGCGGTCGCTTCCAGGCACGCGGCCGCGGAGGAAATCGCGCTTGGACATCGGCGCCGCGGCGCGCTCCTGCAGCTCGGCGAGCGGACCCGGCGCGTCCTCGCGCTCGGTCGCGGCGGCGAGATCGGCGACAGGGAAATCGGCCGGCTCGGCGTTCGCCGCGTCGAACAGCGCCTCGCGGGCGAGGGTCGCCACCAGCCGGGCCGTCGCCTGGTCCTCGAACTCCTTCACCGGCGAGAACAGCGAGCACATCTGGAAGTCGCCGATCGCCGGGTCGGTCGCGCCGATGAACTCGTAGACGCCGGCCGGAAACGCGTACTTGCGCTTGTCGCCGATCTTGAGCGGCTGCCAGCGGGCGCTGTCGCGCGGCAGCAGCGCGAGGTTCATGAACCAGGGCGTCACCATCACGCCCAGCCAGTGGTCCTCCCAGGCGCCGAACGCAACCGCCTCGACCTCGAGCGCCGGGTTGACGAAGTCGAGCCCGCGCATCCGTTCGGCCACGGCCTGGAATACCGCGGCGAGCCGCGCGGACGGGTCGGGGAGGAGCGGCGGCGCTTCAGTCATCGGGCAGCGCGATGAACTGCGCCTGCGTCGCCGAGCAGTTCGGGCAGGTCCAGTGCGGCGGCAGCTGCGCGAACGGCGTTCCCGGTGCGATCTGCCACACCGTGTCGCCTTCGGCGGGTTCGTAGACGTACCAGCAGACGCCGCACTCGAAGCGCGTCCGCGGGTCGCCGTCCCGGGTGTGACCGAAACCCTCGAAGCCGGCCATGACCGTCAGGCGGCGGCCTCGGCGACCGACTCGCTCATCCAGGTGACGAGTTCAGCCAGACGCTCCCGGCTGTCGACGAGGTCCTCGGCCGAGGCGAGCGCCACCTCGGGCACGTCGACGACCTCGATGGTGTTGAGGATCAGCGTGTTCATGTTGTTGAAGTACTGGACGCGCCAGACGTCGCGTGCGCCGGTCGAGGTGATCCGGCAGTTGCCGAAGCCGCGCGAAATCATCGCCACCGGGCCCACCGGCAGCGCCCGCTCCAGCACTGCGTGGTCGTCGGGCGTCATCGGGAACAGCGTCAGGTTGACGACGTGTGCGCGCGCACCCGGCGCGCGCTCGGCGAGCTGGCGCGCGATCTCGTTGAGCAGCGCCGGCGAGTTCATCGCCCCGGGCGGCAACGGGACGGCGGGCAGCGCCGGCGTCGCGCCCGCCTTGGCCCGGTCGAGCGCGACCTGCGGCACCGGGGCGGCCTCCAGCCAGTCACGGCAAAGCGCACCGGCGGCGTCGAGCTCGCAGCAGCGCCACAGCCCGGTGAACACGCTTTCCTGGATGCGGTACGCCGGCGTCCCGACGACCTGGATCGACACCTCGCCCTCCCCCAGCACCTCGTTGACGACGGTGAGCGCGGCGGCGGCCACGCCGGTCAAGTCGGTGCGCGGACCCTCGCTGCCGCCTTCCGGATCCCAGGCCGCGAGTAGCGCGTGGAAAGCCGCCAGCAGGTCGCGTGCCGTCGACAGCGCGGTGGCATCGGCCACCTCCGGCACCCGCGGCATCGAGAACGTGTTCATGCCCCGGGGCATTTCCATATACTGGAGCTCGCCGTCGTCGTCGGCGGGCTGCGATCCCGGTCCGATCATGCGGACGGGCAGCGGGAAATCCTTCATCGCGTGCTCCTCGTTCTAGCTGTGACAGTCGCCCGCGTCCGGGCCGGGTCCCTTGACGGCGACGCCCACGCTGGGCGGACGCTTGGGCTCGGCCGCCAGCAGCGCAGCCACCTCGGTGAGGTACTCGTCCCAGTTGCGCAGGCCGTCGACGGCACCGACGTACGCGCCGTCCTTCAGGATCACGAACGCCGGCCAGCGGCGAAAGGCGTACTTGACGTGCAGCTCGCGCGCCGCTTCCGGCAGCAGCACGCCGACCCGGAAGCGACCCGGGAACGCGCGCGCGAGTTCGGGCACGATGACGGCGAGGTCGAGCGTTTCCTTGTAGCGGACCGGGTCCTCGGTGAACAGCAGCAGCGCGTGTCCGGGCAGGGCGACGAACGCGGCGAAGTTTCCGGCGTCGAGCTCGGTGCAGCCGTGCCGCGAGAAGAGTTGCGCGATCAGCGGGTACGACGCGAGCACGTCGGCGCCTTCGGCGATCGGCATCGGTATCGCGGCCATCAGCGGTTTCCTCGGAGGTGGGCGGGAAGCTCGGGTTCGCGGTCGACGAGGTCGGCGAAGTGCGCGTCGACGTCGGTGCCGCCGGCGAGCACGGTCGCCAGCGCGTCGAGCGCGTCGTTGGTCAGCGCCGCCTCGTCGGCGTCGAGCACCCGCAATGCGGTGCCCTGGAAGGTGAGCACCCAGGTGCCCGGCGGCTGCTCGCCGACGAGCAGGCAGTTGATCCGCTCGCGCGCGCCCCGGCCCGCGCAGACCGCGGTCTCCGCGCCGGGTTCGACGATCTGCATGGGTATGCCGATGCACATGGTCAGGACTCCCCGTCGCGCCGGCGCGTGGTCTCCAGCACCCGCGGATCGCCGATGCGGCAGGCATCGTCCTCCGACGGGCGGCCGGCCTCGTAGGCATCGAGCGCAAGCGACTGGGCATTGAGCGGCGGTACCCCGCTGCCGGCAGCCCGCGGCGTCGCCGCGTAGCCCCAGAGGGCGAGTTCGCGCACCGCGAGCTCGACCGCTTCGGCGAGCCGGGCGCGCACCGGCGCGCGCAGGCTGCCGCCGAAATCGTCGAGCTCAACCGGCTGGACGCCGATCGCCGTGATCCGCTCGGGGACGGTGCCGCGCAATTGCGCCAGCGCCAGGATGTCGTTGAAGCCGGTCTGGTGCGGCGAGAGCTTCTTCGCACCCCAGGCGGGGACTTCCGCGTCGCGCAGCACCTTGAGCGTGCCGCCGGGCAGCCCGTAGTCGATGGCGTCGAACACCAGCACCTGCCGCGCCGAGGCGATGTCCTCGAACAGGTTGAGGCCCAGCGTGCCGCCGTCCATCAGGCGGACGTTGTCGGGGAACGTCCACGCGGCGTGCAGCGCTTCGACGGCGCGCACGCCGAAGCCCTCGTCCGCCCACAGGACGTTGCCAATGCCCAGCACCAGAGCGTCGATCTTCGGTTCCATCCCGTGGCTGTAACCCCTGTCGTAACAGCGACAGAGACTACCGCGGGACAACCGGCGCGTATTGCGCCAGATCAAAGGGCGACGAAATGCCGCAGTCGGGCCTTATGTCCGCCGTCGCGGCTTGACGGCCACGACCTCGCGCAGCGCCGCGTGCATGTCCCAGGCGACCTGCAGGTGCATCCAGAACGCCGCGTCGTTGCCGAAGAACATCCCCAGCCGGACCGCGGTGTCGGGCGTGATCGCCCGCCGGCCGTTGACGAGCTCGTTGACGCGCCGGCGCGACACCCCGAGCGCCTCCGCGAGCTCGGTCTGGGTGATCGACAGCGGGCGAAGGAAACGGCTATCGAGGAACTCGCCCGGGTGCGGCGGGCGGCGAGCGGAGAGTGAAAGGCGCGCCGGCGGCTTGGCGCCGGCGCCCTTCCACTTCCCCCACTTCCCCCCCTCCGTCCTTGTCAGCATCGCCGGGCCGCGAAAAAGCGGTCAGCTCTTCGGCTCGCGCTTGAACATCCGGATGCCGCTGCCCATCACGCCGAACACCGTGCCGCCGCTCATGATGTCCTCGCGGATCACCATGTAGAAGTGGATCATGATGAACAGGATCATGTACCACATCATCATGTGGTGGACGGTGCGCACCGCCTGCGGCGTGCCGAACAGCGTGGTGACCCAGCCGAAGGCGTTCATCCAGCCGCTGCCCCAGCCGTAGCCCTGCGCGTACAGCCCGAGCCCGGTGATGATGATGACGACCAGCGACACCAGGAAGTTGACCAGCATCGCCAGCTGCGCCAGCGGGTTGTGGCCAACGTAGTTGTCGGAGTGCTCCTGCAGGAAGAGGTAGTACTTCGCCTGCCCGATCACTCCCTTCCACCACGCCCCGCTCCAGACTGCCGGGAAGAAGATGGCGCGCGCGTGGTGGTTGCCGACGAACACCCAGTACACGCGGACGGCGAACATCGCCATCAGCACCATCGCCGCGACGAAGTGGACCGTGCGGATCCACCCCATCAGGAAGCTGTCCGTCGCTTCCCCGCCGATCGACGGCAGCGGCGCACCGATGAAGTACCCGGTGGGCACCAACGCGCAGATGGCGAACGCCGTGATCCAGTGCCAGAGGCGTACCGGCGCCTCGTAGACGTAGACGTCCTCCATCGGGCCCGAGAGGACCCGTCCGGTCACACGTTCGACTTTCATGGCAGCCTCCTGGCTCAGCGCACCTTGACCGAGACGAGTTCGTCGCCCTCGGGCCCCATGACGTGCGTGGCGCACGCGAGGCACGGGTCGAAGCTGTGGATGGTCCGCAGGATTTCCAGCGGCTGCTCGGGGTTGACCATCGGCGTGTTCATCAGTGCCGCCTCGTAGGCGCCGATCTGGCCCTTCGCGTCGCGGGGACCCGCGTTCCAGGTCGTCGGCACCACGCACTGGTAGCTCTCGATCCTGGTGTTCTTGATCTTGACCCAGTGCGCCAGCGCGCCGCGCGGGGCCTCGCAGGGCGCCACGCCCTTGGCCTCGGCCGACCACGACGACGGCACCCACTTCTCGACGTTGGCCGTCGTGAAGTCGCCCGCCTTGAGGTTGGCCATCAGCTGGCCGTAGAAGTACTTCATCTTGTGCGCGGCCCACGAGCCCTCGAGGCCGCGTGCGGCCGTGCGGCCCAGCGTCGAGAACAACGCGGTGACCGGCACGTCGAGCGTCTTCAGCACCAGGTTCACCTGCTCGACGATCTCCTTGTTGCCGCGCGCGTAGCCGACGATGTAACGCGCGAGCGGCCCGACCTCGACCGGGTTGCCCTTCCAGCGCGGCGACTTCACCCACGAGTACTTGGCGCCCTCGTCGACGTTCTCGATGTTGGTGCGCGTGCCCTTGGTCTTGGGGCCGAGGACGAAGTTCGGGTCGGTCACGCCGTCGAACGGGTGCAGGCCCTTGTTGTCGTCGCCCTGCTTGTACCAGGAGTGCGTCACCCATTCCTGCACCTGGTCGGCGGCCTTGAGGTCGACGTCGTAGACCTTCTTCAGGTCGCCGCCGAGGATCACCCCCGACGGGAGCAGCATGCTGGCATTCGAGTAGTCGTTCGGGATGTCCGGGAACTCGCCGTAGGACATCACGTTGGTGCCCGAGAGCCCGCCGCCGATCTTGGCCCAGTCCTTGTAGAACGACGCAACCGCCAGCAGGTCGGGGATGTAGACCTGGTCGATGAATTCGATGGTGCGGTTGATGATGTCGCCGACCATGTTGAGCTGCGTCATGTTGATCGCGCCGACCGCCCCGGTGTTGTCGAGGTTGATCGAGCACGGTACGCCGCCGACCAGCCAGTTCGGGTGCGGGTTCTTGCCGCCGAAGATGGTCTGGATCTTGACGATCTCCTTCTGGAAATCGAGCGCCTCGAGGTAGTGCGCGGTCGCCATCAGGTTGGCCTCGGCTGGCAGCCGATACGCCTTGCTGCCCCAGTAGCCGTTGGCGAAGATGCCGAGCTG
>DATIUK010000083.1:0-8113 GCA_035466885.1 Casimicrobiaceae bacterium | reverse complement strand
AACGCCAGCGCGAACGCGGCGCCAGTGATGAGCAGCGGCAGGTTCGCGGTCGCCTCCATGGATCGAGAATAGCACGCAGGGAAGGCGCCCTTTGCCCGCCGGCGGCAGGGCGCGAAGGGGGCTCGGCCATCCGTTGACGATGCTTCCGCGCTCGGTGCGCAGCGGTCTTTCGGGAGCGCTTGACCCCGTTGCGCGCACTTCGCCGTTCATGGTGGTCGTGGCGGCCATGCGTGCCGCGGCCAATCCGAGGAGATCGCCGATGAAACGCCAACTCACCCACCCGGAAGAGCGTCGGTTCGAGCGCCGCAGGTCGACCTGCAAGCAAGCACTCACATCGCTGGCGATCGGCTTGGCTGCTGCGTTGGTGGTTGGCTCGGCGGCAGCGCACGCGACCGGTCCGCTGGCCCGGCTCGATGTCGTCGGGCGCCCGGATGCCCGCCTGCTGCCGACGATTCCGAGCCAGGGCCGGGTCTGGGTCGTCGGCACACCGGGGCAGGAGTACTCGTTGCGGATCTGCAACTCGAGCGGTGGCCGCGTGCTCGCAGTGACCAGCGTCGACGGCGTCAACGTGATCACCGGCGAGACCGCGGCGCCCGGCCAGTCCGGCTACGTGCTCGACCCATGGGGCTGTGTCGAGATCGGGGGCTGGCGCAAGAGCCTCGAGCGCACCGCCGCGTTCTATTTCACCGACCTGCCCGACTCCTACGCAGCACGCACCGGCCGCCCCGACAACCTGGGCGTGATCGGCGTCGCGCTGTACCGCGAACGGGCGCGCCCGGCGGGCAGCGGCGAACCGCTGGGCAAGATCGCCGCCGAGCCGCGCAGCGAAGCCGCTGCGGCGGCCGGCGCGGCCCGATCGGATGCGGCGGCCGGGGACGCGCAGCGATCGCGCGAAGGCGCAGCCGGCGCACCGTTGCCGCAAGCGCGCTCGCTGCTCGGCACGGGGCACGGCCGCAGCGAGGTGTCGCATGCCACGCAGGTCGCGTTCGAGCGCGCGACGCGCGAGCCGGCCGAAACGATCGCGATCCACTACGACCGGCGCGAGAACCTGGTCGCGATGGGCATCCTGCCGCCGCCGGTCGTCGCCCAGGTCCGGCCGGCCAATCCGTTTCCCGCGTGGCCGCAGTTCGTCCCCGATCCGCCCCGGCGCTGAGGGTCGGGATGCAGCGTTGCGGCAGCCAGGGCGCGCCCGCATACTCGCGGGCGATGCCCGCTCCCGCACCGCGCGAACCCGCCAGCGACGAAGACCTGATGCAGGCCTACGCCGCCGGCGATGCCGCGAGCTTCGACACGCTCTACGGGCGGCACAAGGGCGGCGTCTACCGCTATCTGTTGCGACACTGCGGGCGCGCGCCGCTCGCCGAGGAGCTCTTCCAGGACATCTGGATGAGCGTCGTCCGGGCGCGCGCAGGCTACGTGCCGAGCGCCCGGTTCGCGACCTGGCTCTATCGGATCGCGCACAACCGGCTGGTCGACCACTGGCGGTCGAGCGGGGTGCTGGTGCTGGCGACCGACCTCGCCGGCGGCGGCGAGGACGATGCGATCGACCCGCTCGACTGCGTGGCCGGTCCCCGCGCCAACGAGCCCGAGACCCAGGTCGCGGGCCGGGAGTTGGGCGCGCGCATCCGCGCCGCGCTGGCCACGCTGCCGCCGGCGCAGCGCGACGCGTTCCTGCTGCACCAGGAAGCGGGCCTGGAGCTCGCCGCCATCGCCGAACTCACCGGCGAGGGGGTCGAGACCGTGAAAAGCCGACTGCGCTACGCACTGGCGAAACTGCGCGCCCAGCTCGGCGACCTTTTCGGGGATTTCCAATGACCGACCGTCGCGACGACAACCCGATGCCCCGCGATCCGCGCTTCGACGCGGCGTGGGCGTCGGCGTCCAACGAAGAGCCGCCACCGTCGCTCGACGCCGCGATCCTCGCCGCGGCCCGGCGCGAGGTCGGTGCGCGGCCGCGCCATGCCGAGACGCCCGTTCCCGAGGCAACGCGCCCCGAGCGCTGGTGGTTTCCGCTCGCCGCGGCGGCGACGATCGGCGCCGTTGCGCTGGGGTTGCTGCAGATCGTCGGCCGCGACGGCGTGTTCGACGACGGCACGCCGGCAGTGGTGTCGGACATGCCGCCGGGTGCGACCGCGGCACGGCGCGAGGCGCCGGCGCGAGACTCGGCGACGGCGAAGGCCGAGACGCCAACGACCGCCGAGGCGATGCGAGCTGCGCCGGCCGCGGCCCGCGACAGCGCAGCGATTCGCGCACCGGGCGACAGCAGCGCCGGTCCGTTGCCGCAAATGACGCCGCCCCGCCCGGCGGCCCAGAAAATGGGGCCCGAGGCAGCGCGCGCAGCGGTGGGTTCCGCGCCGCAAGCCACCGAGCCGGCACGGGCCGGAGCGGTCGCTGCGCCGGACGACCCGCGCGGGATGCGCCGGGAACCCGTGCCAACGGAGGTGGCAACGGGGGCAGCCACGGCCCCCGCGCCCGAGGTGCCGGCCGCCGCCCCGCCGCTGCGGTTCGTGCCTTCCCCGGCGCCCGCCCCGCCTGCCGCAGCCGACTCGATGGTCCCGTCCGCCCCGACGACTGCCGCGCGCGCAGCGCTCGCGTCCAGAGAGCAGGCTGCCGGGGTCGGAACCAGCGCCCGGCTCGCCGCCACCCCGGCCGAACGGCCACGCGCCGACGCCGCCCGCGAGACCCGCCAAGCGGGGACACCGCTGCCGGTGGCCGAGTGGATCGCGCTCATCCGCCGGCTGCGCGACGAAGGACGGATCGACGACGCGGTGAAGGAGCTGTCCGCGTTCCGCCGCGCGCACGCCGATCACCTGCAATTGCTGCCGGCCGACCTTGCGCAGTGGCGCCCGGAGGCGCGCTAGGCGACGCCCTTCGTTCCCCGGCGCGGACGCGCTCCGTTCCGCCGCGCGGACCCGACGGTGCCGGCGACCTCCCGCAGCAACCGCCGGATCGGCGCCGGCAGCGCGGCGGCGATCGCGTCGTCCGGCAGCAGCCACGCCTGCCCCGGCGCCTCGGCGCGCGCGGGCCAGCGGCGCACCGCGACCGGCTGCGGGTGCAGCGTCAGGCGGTAATGGGTGAAGCCGTGCTCGATGGGGGCCAGCGGCTCCTGCACGGTCAGCTCGACACCGAAGCGCGCGCGGCAGTGGGCGGCGACGTCCTCGTCGAGCGGCATCTCGGGCAGGCTCCAGAGCCCCGCCCAGATGCCGACCGGGGGCCGCCGTTCGAGCAGCAGCGTGCCGGCGTGGGTGAGCAGCAACACGCGCAGCGCGCGGCGCGGCAGCGACTTCGCCGGCCGCGGCGAGGGCAGCGCGTCGACCCGGCCGTCGCGCCGGGCGACGCAATCGGCCGCCACCGGGCAGCCCTCGCACGTGGGCCGGGTGCGCGTGCAGACCGTGGCGCCGAGATCCATCAACCCTTGCGTGTAGGCCTCGATGTCGCGCCGGGGCACGAGGGCCTCGGCGTGGCGCCACAGCGTCGTCGCGACCTCGGCCTTGCCGGGGAAGCCCGCGACGCCGCGGTGGCGCGCGAGCACGCGCTTGACGTTGCCGTCGAGGATCGCGGCGCGCCTGCCGAACGCGAAGACGGCGATCGCCGCCGCGGTCGAGCGACCGATTCCCGGGAGTGCCGCGAGGCCGTCGACATCCTGCGGAAAGGCGCCGCCGTGTCGCTCCACGACCGCCCGGGCCGCGGCGTGCAGATGGTGCGCGCGGCGGTAATAGCCGAGCCCGCTCCAGAGAGCCAGCACGTGGTCGAGAGGTGCCGCGGCCAGAGCGGCGACATCGGGAAAACGGTCGAGGAAACGCCGGTAGTACGGCAGCGCCGTCGCGACTTGCGTCTGCTGCAGCATGATCTCCGACAGCCAGACCCGGTACGGGTCGCGCGTGTCCTGCCAGGGGAGGTCCCGGCGGCCGTGCACAGCTTGCCACGCGACGAGGCGCGCGGCGAACGGCCGCGGCATCGCGTCAGAAGGTGTGAACGAATCCCGCGTGGCCGGGATGAGCGGTCATGGGGGACTCGTTCACACCTTCTCAGCGCGCGGAGAGCCGCTGCCGCGCCTTGCCGGCGGCCTCGGACTGCGGATGCTTGGCGACGAGCTCCTGCAGCGTCTTGCGCGCCCCCGCGGCGTCGCCGAGCTCGAACTGGGAGCTGCCGATGTTGAGCAGCGCGTCGGGCACCTTCTGGCTGTCCGGGTAGCTTGCGATCAGCAGCCGCTGCGAGGCGATCGCGCCGCGAAAGTCCTTTTGCGCGAACTGGGCGTTGCCGACCCAGTACTGCGCCGACGGCGCGAGCGGGCTTTTAGGGTACGCCTTGACGAAAGCCTGGAACCCGCCGATCGCGGCCGGGTAGTTGCCGCCCTTGAACTGCTCGAGCGCGGCATCGTAGCTCTTCTGCTCGGCGGCGACGTCGGCACCCGGGCGCGCGGCCGGTGCGGCGGCCGGGGTCGGTGCCGGCAGCGAACCCGCGACGGCGGCGGGCGGCGCGGCAGCCGCAGCCTCCGCTGCGGGTGCAGCGACCGGCGCGCTCTCGAGCTTGCGCAGTCGCGAGTCGAGATCGACGTAGAGGTCGCGCTGGCGCTTCTGCGACTGCTCGAGCTCGTGGGTGAGGACCTCGGTCTGGCCGCGAAACCGGGCGATCTCGGTCTTGATCTGCTCGACGTCGCGGAAGAGTTCGATCAGCCCCTGGTTCTTGAGCTGCGTCTCCAGCGCCGCGATCCGATCCTCGAGCTGCTTCTGGACCTGCGCGAGACGCGCGTTGGTCGCCTCGATCCGCTTGCGCGCCTCCTCGTCGTCGAACAGCGCCGCCGACGCCGCGTGGGCAAACCCCAGCATCGCCAGCGCGAGCGCGAGCGGGCGCAGCCGACGAGCGACCACTGCGCGCATCATTCGCCGACGTAGACGATCTCAACGCGGCGGTTCTCCGCCCACGCCGCTTCGTGGCTGGCCGGGTTCTTCGGCTTTTCCTTGCCGAAGCTCACCGTCTCGATCTGCATCTCGCCGGCGCCGAGGAGGAGCATCATCTTCTTGACCGCGTCGGAACGGCGCTGGCCGAGGGCGATGTTGTACTCGCGCGTTCCGCGCTCGTCGGTGTGTCCCTGCAGCGTGACCTTGGCGTTGCGATTGGCCTGCAGGAACTTGGCGTGCGCCTCGACGGTCGGCCGATACTCGTCCTTGACCACGTAGCTGTCGTAGTCGAACTGGACGACGCGCTGCGCCAACGGACCGCCAACGCCCTTCGGCGGCATCGTCGCGCCCGCTGCGGCGGACCCGGCGGCCGTGCCGGAGGCCGAGCCGCTGATCCCGGCCGACGACACGCCCGCGGTCGTCGCGCCACCGGCCGGCGCCGTGGTGGTGCCGGCCCCGGGTGCGCGCTCCTCGACTGGCGCCGCATCCTGCTTGGGGTCGCTGGCGCACCCGGCGAGCACTGCGGCCGCGAACAGTCCGAGAATCAGTTTGCGCATGCCGATATCTCCTTCAAAGGTGGTGGCCGCCTGCGGCCTCTGGCAAGAACGGGATCAACGGGAAAGCGGGCCCCATGCGGGCTCGCGAACGTCGGTGGCGGGGGAAACGAGCCGCTGTTTCACGCGGCCGTCGGAAGAGACTCCGGCTAGTATGCCACGCCCCCCCTGCTGCGCCGCGTAGATGATCAGGCGCGAATTGGGCGCGACGCTGGGGCTCTCGTCGAGCGGCCCCTGCGTCAGCACCTGCACCTGACGGGTCGCGAAGTCCTGGATGCAGACCACGAACCGCCCCCCCTCGCGGCGAACGAACACGAAGCCCTTGCCGTCCGGCAGCGCCCGGGGCGAGACGTTGTGGCCGCCCTCGAAGGTCAAGCGCTCGACGGCGTTGGTGGCGAGACGCAGCCGGTAGATCTGCGGCGTGCCGCCGCGGTCCGACGTGAACAGCACCGACTGGCCGTCGGGCATGAACGAAGCCTCGGTGTCGATCCCGGGCGAGGACAGCAGGCGGGCAACGCCGCTGCCGTCGGCGTTGATCAGGAACAGCTGCGACCCGCCGTCCTTGGTCAGCGTGACGATCAGCTTGCGTCCGTCCGGAGACCACGCCGGCGCGCTGTTGCTGCCGCGGAAGTTGGCGAGCACCTGCCGCCGTCCGCTGTCGAGGGATTGCACGTAGATCACCGGCTTCTTGTTCTCGAGCGAGACGTAGGCGATGCGCGTGCCGTCCGGCGACCAGGCCGGGGACAGGAGCGGCTCGTTCGAGGTGACGATCGCCTGCGGATTGCCGCCGTCGGCGTCGGCAACGTGCAACTCGAAGCGCGCGCCCTGGCGCGTGATGTAGGCAATCCGGGTGCCGAACACGCCCGCGTCGCCGGTGAGCTTTTCGTAGATCACGTCGGCGATCCGGTGCGCGGTCGCGCGGAACTGCGCCGGCGTGACCGTGTAGGTGACCGCGGCGAGCTGCATCTGCTTGACCGCGTCGACCAGCGCGAAACGAACTTCGACCCGGCCGTCGGCCGTCGGCCGCATCGACCCCACGACTACGGCGTCGGCACCACGGGCGCGCCAATCGCCGGCGCGCACATCCTCGGCGCGCACCGGGCGCGGCGACACGGTGGCGGCATCGACCTGGCGAAAGAGGCCGCTGCGCACGAGGTCGGCGCCGACGATGCCGGTGATGCCGAGCGGCCAGTTGCTCTCGTTCTCGAACGGGACGATCGCGATCGGGATCGCCGATCCCGACCCGCCGACGATCTCTATGGTGAGCTGGGCACGCACCGGAACGGCGACGGCGAATCCCAGCAACAGGAGCGAGAACAGGACCTTCTGCAGTCGTGCCAAACGATTCCCCGTATCGAGCCGCACCGCCCGCGCGAGCGGCGAAACGGCTTGCGGCAGCTCGTCGCCCCCCGGCGACGGCATCGGATCAAACGTGTCGATTATAACGAACGTCCCCTCATCGCCGGGTCACCGTCGCGCGCGAACGCGCTGGCGGCACCGGCCGGTCAGTGCACGGCGATCGTCGAACTGAGACCGAGCGCCTCGCGCAATCGGTCGCTGGTGCGCCGTGCATCGTCACGCGCGGGGTACGGCCCGACGAACACGCGGTACAGCCCGTTGACCTGCCGGATTTTCGGTTCGACCCCGGTCGCCGCCATTTGGTTCGCGAGGTGCGCGACGAAATTCTGCGCATTGGCGTAGCTCGCAAACGCACCCAGCTGGACGACGAAGCCACCCTCGACCGTGGCCACGGGCATCGGCGCGCCAGCCTCGGCGGCCGTGCCCCCCGCGGGCGGCGGCGCCAGCGGCGCGGCGGCGACCGGCGGCAGCGGAGCCGCCGCGACCACCGTAGCGTCGCCGGGCAGGATCGCCTCGACCTCGACCTCGCCGCTGCCCTTCTGGGCGATGCCGATCCGGTGCGCTGCGGCAAAGGACAAATCGACGACGCGGCCGTGCAGGAAGGGACCCCGGTCGTTGACGCGGACGACGACGCTGCGCCCCGTCGCCGTGTTGGTCACCCGGGCATAGGAGGGCAAGGGCAGCGTCGGGTGTGCCGCGGTCATCGCGTACATGTCGTAGGTTTCGCCGCTGGAAGTCTTCTGGCCGTGGAACTTGCGGCCATACCAGGACGCGACGCCGCGCTCGCGGTACGGCCGCAGCGACGTCGCCGGCACGTACTCGCGACCGAACACGGAGTACGGACGGTTGGCGAAGCGATGCAGCGGCTCCGGCCGCGGCACCGCGTCGGGAATCGCATCGAGGTTGGCCGGCGCCCTGTCGCCGGGGCCGTCGTCGAGGTAGTACTTCGACGAGCCCGGCGGGGGCGCGACGGAAGGCGACCCGGGCGCGGCCGGCACCGTGGCCGGGGCCTCGGGCTTCGGCACGCTGCTGCAGGCGGAGAGTGTCGCGGCGATCGCGAGCAGCCAGAGGTTGCGGATCGGCATGGGGCGCGATTATCGCTTAGACTCGCGCGCAACGGGGGCGGGACGCCGCACTTGCGCATTCGCAACCGCCACCCCTTCCGCGTTCGCGTTCACGTCGACCGATGTCCCGTCTGTTCAAGCACGTCGCCTTCCTTATCCTCTACGGCGGGCTCGGCGTGCTGCTGGCTGGGGTCGTCGGCTACGGCTTCTACCTCCATCGGCTCCCGGAACTCAA
>DATIUK010000082.1:0-2769 GCA_035466885.1 Casimicrobiaceae bacterium | reverse complement strand
AGCTTGAACGCGGCGACAGCCGCCTCGAGTTCGCCGGCGTGCGCGCGCATCGAGTTCGCAGCGTTCGAGGAGGCCTCGACCAATGCCGCGTTCTGCTGCGTCATCTCGTCCATCTGCGCGATGGCGTCATTCAGCTCCTCGATACCCTGGCTCTGGTCCCTGCTCGCCGTGGCGATGTCGGCCATGATCTCGGTCACGCGACGGACCGACTGGACCACGCCCTGCATGGTCTCGCCGGCCTCCGCGACCAGCTTGGCGCCGGAGTCGACGTTGGCGACCGACGCCGCGATCAGCGTCTTGATCTCCTTCGCTGCCGCAGCGCTGCGCTGGGCGAGGCTCCTCACCTCGGTGGCGACCACGGCGAAACCCCGGCCCTGCTCGCCGGCGCGTGCCGCCTCGACGGCGGCGTTGAGCGCCAGGATGTTGGTCTGGAAGGCGATGCCGTCGATGACGGTGATGATGTCGGCGATCTTCTTCGACGACGTGCTGATCGTGCCCATCGTCTCGACCACCGCGCCGACGACGTCCCCGCCCTTGGCGGCGATCGCCGAGGCTTCGCGGGCGAGCTCGTTCGCCTGCGCGGCGTTGTCAGAGTTCTGCTTCACGCCCTGGGTGAGTTCCTCCATGCTGGCGGCCGTCTCCTCGAGGCTGGCCGTCTGGCTTGCCGCGCGGCTCGCAAGCCCCGTGCTGTCCTCGGCGATCTGGGCCGACGACTCGCCGATGGCGTGTGCCGAACCACGGATCGCGCCGACCATGCTGCGCAGATTGGTTTCCATCTCCTGCAACGCCGCCATCAGCTGGCCGATCTCGTCCTGGCTGCCGACCTCGACCACGTCGGTGAGGTCACCCTTGGCGATGTCGCGCGCCACGACGGTCGCGTGGGCGAGGCGCCGCGAGATCATCCGGGCCAGCGTGCCGAAAGCGAACAGCACTACGACCAGCAGCGCGCCAACGCCGATCGCCGTATTGCGCACGTCAGCCCAGAACTGCGCCTCGACGTCGTCGACATAGATGCCGGACCCGATCAGCCAGCCCCATGGCGCGAACCCCTGGACGTAAGAGACCTTGGGAACCGGCGCGCTGGCGCCCGGCTTCGGCCAGAGGTAGTCGACGTAGCCGGCGCCCTTGGCCTTGACCACGTCGACGAAGGCGACGAACAGCGCCTTGCCGTTGGGGTCCTTGAACCCGGCGAGGTCCTTGCCGTCCAACTCCGGCTTGAACGGATGCATCACCATCACCGGCTTCATGTCGTTGATCCACAGGTACTCCTGCCCCTCGTAGCGCAGCCCCTTGATCATCGCCTTGGCCTGCGTCTGGGCGGCCTCGAGGCCGAGTCGCCCGGCATCGACTTCCTTCGCATACGCGGCGAGCACGCCGTGCGCGACCTCGACGACGTGCTTGGTCGCGAGTCGCTTTTCCTCGAACAGCGCGTCGCGCTTGGCGAGCGCCTGCCACGCCGAGAGCCCGACGAAAGCGATCGACGCGATGGCCACCGCGCCCCACAGCTTCTGGCGGATCGTGAGATCCAGCACCGGCTTCTTCATGGCATCCTCCGTTGATTCGATCGTGCAGCGCGCGGGTCGTGTCGCCCGCGTCAGAACTCGGCCCACTCGTCCGAGCCGCCGCGGTCGGAGCTCGTCTTTCCTGCCGCTGCCGGCTTCGGCAGCGCCTTGGGTCTGGGCGCCGGCGGCACCGCTGCCTTGGCGCTGCTCTGCACGCGGGCGAGAACCTCCATCGTCGCGCGTGACGCCGGGGGCGCTTCGCCGGTGCGGAACGTGCTCACCTCGACGACCAGCGCCTGCGCCTGGTCCTCGAGCGACTTCGCCGCCGCCGCCGCCTGCTCGACCAGTGCAGCGTTCTGCTGCGTCACCTGGTCGAGCTGCGTGACCGCCTCGTGGATCTGCCCGATGCCCGCGCTCTGCTCGGCCGACGCCGAGGTGATTTCAGCCATGATGTCGGTCACGCGCTTCACCGCGGTGACGACCTCCTCCATCGTCCGGCCGGCCGTCTCTACCAGCTTGGAACCCGAATCGACCTTCTCGACCGACGCCGTGATGAGTTCCTTGATCTCCTTGGCCGCCGAGGCGCTGCGCTGCGCGAGGCTCCTCACCTCCGCGGCGACGACGGCAAAGCCGCGCCCCTGTTCGCCGGCCCGGGCGGCTTCGACGGCGGCGTTGAGCGCCAGGATGTTGGTCTGGAACGCGATGCCGTCGATCACGCTGATGATGTCGGCGATCTTCTTCGACGAGGTCGAGATCTCGCCCATCGTCCCGACCACCTTGCCGACGACCGCGCCACCGCGTACCGCGATCTCCGACGCGCCGATCGCGAGCTGGTTCGCCTGGCGGGCATTGTCGGCGTTCTGCTTGACCGTCGAGGAGAGTTCCTCCATCGACGACGCGGTCTCCTCCAGACTGGACGCCTCCGACTCGGTGCGCCGCGAGAGGTCGGCGTTGCCGGCCGCGATCTGCTGCGTGGCGGCGCTGATCGCCTCGGCCGAGCCGTGGATCCGCCCGACCACCCGCCGCAGGTCCGCCTGCATCCGGTCGAGGCCGTGCAGCAACTGACCCACCTCGTCCTCCGAGCGCGCGTCGATCTTGCCGGTGAGGTCACCGCTTGCCACCCTCTCGGTGGCGGCCAGCGCCTGCACCAGCGGCTTGCGGACCATCGAGCGCACGGCCCAGACCAGCGCGAGGGTGAGAAGCGCCAGCAGCACGGTGCCGGCGATCATGAAACTGTTGCGCAAGGCGGCGGCTTCGCGGACGTACT
>DATIUK010000081.1:0-3585 GCA_035466885.1 Casimicrobiaceae bacterium | reverse complement strand
GGTCGCCGAATTGCCCGACGCCGCCGCTGGCGTGGCGCCGGCGATCCGCAAGCTGCGCCTCGCCCTCGGCGACACGCCGATGAAGCTCGCCCGCGGCCCGGCGCTGGAGCGACCCGGCTGCACCGCCGCGCTCGACGAGCTCGCCGCCGCGCTCGATCGCTTGGCGACCGAGCTCTCGCTGTTCGCCGAGCGCAGCGAGGAGCTCGGGCAATGCGCCGCCCGCGCGACGACCGCCGCAGTGGCGCTCGCGCGCTGGCGCGACGCCGAGGCACCGACCGACGCCGCCGCATCGGCCGGCGACGCCCCGCCGCCGCGGTGGATCCGCTGGGTGGACGTGACGGCGACGAGCTGGCAACTGCACGCGTCGCCGCTGTCGGTCGCCGACCTCTTTTCGCGGCAGGTGAGCGCCTCGGGGCGGGCATGGATACTCACCTCGGCGACGCTGGCGGTGGGCCGCGACTTCTCGCTCTACCAGCACGAGCTGGGGCTCGCCGACGCGACGACCGGGTGCTGGGATTCGCCGTTCGACTACGGCACGCAGGCGCTGCTGTACGTCCCGCCGGGGCTCCCCGCTCCCAACTCCCGCGAGCACACCGAGGCGGTGGTGGCCGCGGCGCTGCCGGTGCTGCGCGCGAGCGGCGGCCGGGCGTTCCTGCTGTTCACGACGCTGCGCGCGCTGACGACCGCGCGGGAGCTACTCGCCGATGCGATGCGCGCCGGCGGCCACGACTGGCCGCTGCTGGTCCAGGGCGACGGCTCGCGCAGCGAACTCCTGACCCGCTTCCGCGAACTCGGCAACGCGGTGCTGCTCGGCAGTCAGAGTTTCTGGGAAGGCGTCGACGTTCCCGGCGGTGCGCTGTCGGTCGTCGTCATCGACAAGCTGCCGTTCGCGCCGCCGGACGATCCGCTGCTCGCCGCGCGCCTCGACGCCCTCAAGGCGGAGGGCGGCAACCCGTTCTTCGACTACCAGCTGCCGCAGGCGACGATCAGCCTGAAGCAGGGCGCCGGCCGGCTGATCCGCACCGAGACCGATCGCGGCGTGCTGATGATCTGCGACCCGCGGCTGGTCGACAAGCCCTACGGCAAGCGCATCTGGCGCAGCCTGCCGCCGATGCGGCGCACCCGCGAGCTGTACGATGTCGAGGCGTTCTTCGGCGCCGACGCCGCGCCGCGCTGACTGCGCCGGGGGCGCGCTCCCGCTGTCGTCGCGCCCGCGCGACCGTGCCTACCAGAACTTCCACCACGGCGCGGGCGGCGGCCCGACGACGTACTTGCTGGTCGGAAACGTCTTCTTGAGGATGGCTTCCGAGTCGTCGCGCAGCTGCACCATCCCCAGCTTGTCGTAGGACCTGACCAGCACGTCGAGCGCGTCCTCGTTGGCCGGTGTGCGCGGGAAGTTGGTCAGCGCCCCCTGTGCCCGATTCACCGCGGCGACGTAGGCACCGCGGTTGTAGTAGTAGCGGGCGACCTTGACCTCGTAGGTCCCCATCGCATTGGTGAGGTACTGCATGCGCAGGATCGAGTCCTCGGCGTACTTGCTGTAGGGGAACTTGGCGACCAGCTCGCGGAACGCCGCGAAGGACTCGCGCATGCTCTTCGGCTCGCGCTCCGAGAGGTCGAGCTCGTAGACGTAGCCGATCAGCCCCTGGTCCTCGCGGAAGTGGGCCAGGCCCTTGAGGTAGTAGGCGTAGTCGACGTTGGGATGGTTCGGGTAGGTCCGGATGAAACGGTCGCAGGCGACGATGGCGGCGGCGGTCTCCGACGCGCGGTAGTTCGCGTAGGCCGACTCGAGGATCGCCTGCTGCGCATATCGGCCGTAGGGGAAGCGCGCCTCCAGGTTCTCGTAGAGCTTGATCGCCCGCGTATAATTGCCCTCCCGCAGCGCGCCGTTCGCCTCGCTGTAGAGCCGATCGGCGCTCCAGCTCGACGTCTCGTCCTGCTGGACCTCGGGCAGCCACCCGCAGCCGCCCAGCAGCGCCAGCAGCGCCAGCGCGACGAGCAGGCGCAGCAGGGCGACGGGACGCGGCAGGCAGGCTCGGTGGATCGTCGATGCGGACATGGGGATGCGTCGGAATTGACCGGGTTTGTCATTATAGCCGACGCCACCTCCCGATCCGACGCAGCATGCCCTCCCCATCCCGTCCCGCCGAGTCCGCCGAATCCGCCGGCCACGCGAGCGCCGCAACCGCGACGCATCGGCTGGTCTTGCCGGCGACGGCTGCCGGCCAGCGCTGCGACGCCGCGCTGGCGCTGGCGCTGCCGCAGTACTCGCGCAGCCGGCTGCGGGCCTGGATCGACGGCGGCCGGGTTTCCGTCGACGGCGAGCCGGCGGTCGCCACCCGCCGGGTCCGGGGCGGCGAAGACGTCGTCGTCCTGGCCGCCCCCGAACCGGCGACCAGCGCCTACGCCCCGGAGCCGATCGCGCTCGCGATCGTGCACGAGGACGACACGTTGCTGGTCGTCGACAAGCCGGCCGGGCTGGTCGTGCACCCGGGCAGCGGCAACTGGGACGGAACGCTGCTCAACGCACTGCTGCACCACGCGCCCGAGCTCGCTGCGATCCCCCGCGCCGGCATCGTGCACCGCCTCGACAAGGACACGAGCGGCCTCCTGGTCGTCGCCCGGACGCTGCAGGCACAGACGAACCTCGTGCGCCAGCTGCAGGCGCGCAGCGTCAGGCGCGAGTACGCAGCGCTCGCGGTCGGCGACCTCGCCCGCGGCGGCACCGTCGACGCGCCGATCGGGCGCCACCCGACGCGCCGCACGACGATGGCCGTCGTCGCTTCCGGCAAGCCCGCGCGCACGCATTACGACGTGCTCGAGCGCTTCGGCGTCGCGACCCTGCTCGCCTGTCGCCTGGAGACCGGACGCACGCACCAGATCCGAGTCCACCTGGCATCTCTCGGCCATCCGCTGGTCGGCGATCCGGCGTACGGCCGACGGCAGCCGGTCGCCTTTGCGCGCCAGGCGCTGCACGCGCGACGGCTGGGCCTCCTCCATCCGCTGAACGACGTCGCCTGCGAGTGGGAGTCGCCGCTGCCGCCCGACTTCGCCGACCTCCTGCTGCGCCTGCGGGCGGGGGGGCGTTCGTGAACCCCGCCGTGCCGCGGGCGACGGCGGCGCCGTGAGCGGGATGCGCGAGGGGCCGGCAGCGGTCGCCCGTTTCGGCGCCGCGGGGCACGACTGGCTGCTGCCCGATTGGCCGGCGCCGCCGGCGATCGACGCGTTCGCGACCACGCGCCACAGGGGGGCGAGCCTCGCGCCGCGCGATTCGCTCAACCTCGCCGCGCATTGCGGCGACGATCCCGCCGCCGTCGCCCGCAACCGACGCGCGGTCGGCGCGTTCCTGCCGACCACGCCGGTCTGGCTCGAGCAGGTCCACGGGCGCAGCGTCGTGCGGCTCGACGCGCGCAACGTGACCGCGGCCCGGGCGCGGCCTCCGGTCGCCGATGCCACGGTGACCGACGTCCCCGGTGTGGTGTGCGCCGTGCTCACCGCCGACTGCCTGCCGGTGCTCTTCGCCGATCGTGCCGGCGGCGCGGTCGGCGCGGCGCACGCCGGATGGCGGGGGCTCGCCGCCGGCGT
>DATIUK010000080.1:0-11702 GCA_035466885.1 Casimicrobiaceae bacterium | reverse complement strand
CGTCATCGGCCCGCGCGAGGCCAATCCCGCCCAGCTCGCCGCCGCCGAGGGCGTCGGTGCGGGGCTCGCGGCGATGGGCCTCGCCGTCGTCTGCGGCGGGCGGCAGGGCGTGATGGAGGCGACTTGCCGCGGCGCCGTGGGCAACGGCGGGCTCACCATCGGGATCCTGCCCGACGCCGATCCGGCGTTCGCCAACCCTTTCGTCGGCGTCGTGCTGGCGACCGGCATCGGCGAGGCGCGCAATGCGCTGATCGCCCGCGCGTCGTTTTGTCTCATCGCCATCGGCGACAGTTACGGCACCCTGTCCGAGGTCGCTTTTGGCCGCCAGTTCGGCAAGCTCGTGGTCGGCCTCGAGGGCGCCGCCGCGGTCGATGGCGTCGTGCACGTCGACGGCGTGGCCGCGGCGCTCGACGCCGTCGCCGCGTTTGCTCTCGGCCGATGAGGCGGCCGGCCCCCGGGGCCGGTGTCGGTGGTTCTTACACTCATGCGGGCATCGCCTGCAACGATGCCGCTCAAGTCAGTGAATCGGCGGCGAAGTCGGCATGTGGCACGCATCCTGCTCAACGTCCGGCGACAAGCCCCGCCACGCATCGGCCAGCCGCGCACCGCGTAAACAGCCCTCGGGACAGGGCGTTCGGGTGGGCGGGCCAAGTCGCGTCGCGCGATGGGAATGCATCATGTTCGACGATTCACCGACGACTCAACTCCGCCAGCGCCGCGCGCAAGCGCAGATCTCCTTCGACGGCCCGGCGCCGCGGCACGAACCCCTGACCGCCGCCCGCGGCATCCTGCTCGGGGTGTTCGCCGGGGGCGTCATCTTCGCGCTGGTCATCGCGGCGATCCGCGCCGTGTGGCGCTCGCTGGGCTGACCGGCAGCGCGGCCGCGCGCGAGCGCCCGAGCCGCTTCGGGTCGGGGACGGTGCGCGACCGACGCCCACGTCAGTGGCGCGGCCCTGTCGCCGAGGCGCAACCAGTGACCATTCGGCTCGGCTCGCACCTATCACCAACGGCGTAGTCCGGCCGCGGTCTGCCCGGCGGCGGCTATGCCGTCCGTTGAATACCCCTGGTGGCATGCTGGTGGGACAGTTCGAGCAGCATGCATCCTGCGTGCGATCGCGAACCCGAACCCGCCCAATGAAGCTCGCCGATTCCCGTTGTGCCCCGACCCGGTTGCCGATGCCTGCGCGAAAGGCAGCCGAGGCGCGTGCGCGCGCGGTCGGGCCCGCCGGTTTCCCCTGTTTCCTCCACGCGCCGGCCGCAGAGTGCAGGGCACCGGTCGCGAACGCCCGGACTTCCGGGGTCGGTCCGTCGCAGGATCGACACACGCGTGTCGGCGCGCTCGCGCCGGCCCCGTCGTTCGTGCCCGCGTCAGCCAGGCGTTCGCGCCGGCGTGTCTTTTTCCCCGCGCGCGGCCCCGCGATGCGCGGAGACAACCCGGGCATGGAGTGGAGTCGAAGCGCGGCGCCGGCCCTCCGGTCGGCCGGCATCGCGAGTATCGACAGCGTCCCTCAGCGCTGCCCCGACCGGAATGCAGGGCCAATCCGGGCCGCCCTCGCCGGCGGTCCATTGCCAGGAGCGACAACATGAACGCATCCGAACAGCAAGCCGATTCAACCCGCAACTCGCGCCGGCTCGTCGGCACCCTCGGCGCTGTCTTCGCGTTTGCGATCGCCGGCGGGATCTGGATGCACGCCGACGAGCACACCGCCCGTACGCTCGCCGGCGGCGTGGCCACCGCGGGTCCCGCCGCGGCGGCCGCCGCGGTCGCCGACGCGTCGATCCCGAGCGCCTCCGGCGTCGCGTTTCCCGAGCGCGACGAGGCGTCGGATGAGCCGTCGACGTTCTAGCGGGGCGGCACGCCCGGGTCGCCGGGCAGCCCGCGCCTTTGTGCGGCCAGGACCGCCTCGGTCCGGTTGCGCGCGCCCAGGGTGCGGAAGATCGCGAGCAGGTGAACCTTCACGGTTCCCTCGGTGAGACCCAGTTCGCGGGCGATGAGCTTGTTCGGCAGGCCCTTCGCCAGCAGCCGCAGCACGTCGCGCTGCCTGGACGTGAGCGCCGGCTCCGGCGCGACGTCGGCGCTCCGGTCCCCGGGGAGTTCGAGCATGAAGCGGGGCGGGAAGTACTGCCCGCCCTCCAGAACGACGCGCACCGCGGCGACGATCACCGCAGGCGGCTCGGTCTTCGGGATGAATGCCGCGATACCGAGGTCGAAAAGCGAGCGGACGAGGCCCTGGTCCTCGGCAGCGGAGACGACGGCGATCGGCAGCGTCGGGGCGGCGTCGCGCACCGCGACGAGCCCTTCGAGTCCGCTGACGCCGGGCATCCGCAGGTCCATCAGCAGCAGGTCCAGTCGGGGGTGATCGGCGACCAGGGCCAGCGTCCCGGGCAGGTCCGCCGCCTCGGCGAAGCGCGGCGGCGGTCGCAGCGCCTCCAGCGCGCCGCGCAGGGCCGAACGCATGATCGGGTGATCGTCGACGAGGCCGATCGTCGGCCCGCCCGCCCGTTCTTCCATCGTCGCCCCGCGTCCTCCGTGGAATCCGGCCGCATTATAGGCACGGCGGGACCCGCGTGCCTCCTTGTAGAATGGCCGGGCGGTTGCGCAAGCGGTCGGGTACGCTCGTCGCGCCGCGGCCGCGACTGGCCGGCCATCGCCGGGGTCGCCTGACCATCGGGGGGTCGAATTCCGTGCGGCGGCGCCAATGCCTGCGAGACCTCGTTGCCGCCGCCACAGCGCTGTTCGTCGCGGTCGCCGGCGCGCCGGTGGCGATCGCGGCCGATTCTGCGTTGCAGACGCTCGGCCACGGCTCGTTCCTGCTGTCGGAGGCGCCCGAGCCGCCGCCCGCCGCCGCGCCCTGGCAACCGGTCCGCCTGCCCGACCGCTGGGATGCGAACCACCCGGGGCAGCGAGGTATCGCCTGGTATCGGCTGGCCTGGGAAATCGATGCGGTGGCGCCATCGAGCTACGCGGTCCTCCTCAAGGCGACCAACGCGCAGACGCGGGTCTACGTCAACGGCAGCTACGTCGGCACCACCGGCGTCTTCGACGGACCGCGCCCGCGCGGCTTCGACCAGGCCCAGGCGTTCGACGTGCCGGCCAAGCTGCTCGCCCCTGGCGCCAACACGATTCATCTGCAGGTCAATTCGCCGACCGCCGACGCGACCGGGATCGACGTCGTGCTCGCCGGTCCCGAGACCGACGTGCGCCGGCGGGCACTGCGCGAGCTCCTGATCCACGCCGTCGCGCCGGGGATCGTCAGCGTCGCCACCGTCGTGGTCGGGCTGTCGACCTTGCTCCTTTGGCTGCGTCGCCGGGAGCGGCTCTACCTGCTGTTCGGCGTCGCCGCCGTGCTGTGGGGCCTGCACACGGCGGTGTCGATCCTTCCCGCACAGCCGCTGCCCAATCCGCACTATGCGATCCTCTGGAACGCGGTCTACATGCTGTTCGCCGTCCTGTTGTCGCTGTTCTGCGCCGACTTCGTCGGGCTCCGCTGGACGCCCTACCGGCGCCTGGCGATCGGTTTCGCGCTCCTGGTCGTGCCGGTTCTCTACGGGTCGCTCCTCTTCGGCGGCCCGCCCCATGGCGCGCTCGGCGCGGCGGCCTCGATCACCCGCGCGATCGGCATCGCCATCGTCCTGGTCGCCCTGGCCGCGGTGGCCCGCTACGCCGCCGCGCGCCGCAGCATCGAGAGCCTGTTGCTGCTCCTCGCCGGTGCGGTGGCGGCGGGATTCGCCGTCCACGACTGGGTCATCGCCCGTGATCCGCAGAGCATCCGTCCCGTCTGGCTCGTCCCCTACGCGGCGGTGTTCTTCCTGTCGCTGGTCGGTTGGGTTCTGGTCGACCGCTTCGTGCGCGCGCTGAACGCGGCGGAACGGGCCAACGTCGCGCTCGAGCGGCGCGTGCAGGAAAAGAGCGCGGCGCTGACCCGGCAGCTCGCCGACACCGAGTCGGCGCGACGCCAGGCGGAGGAGTCGCGGCGGCAGGCGGAAGCGGCGCGCATGCTGGCCGAGACCGCCGACCGCTCGAAGTCCCGCTTCCTCGCGGCGGCGAGTCACGACCTGCGCCAGCCGCTGCACGCGCTGGGCCTTCTCGCCGCCGCGCTCGGCGAACGTGCGCGCGACGCGCATACGCAGTCGATCGTCGAGCGGATCCGGACGCTGGTGACTTCGCTCGAGGCGCTCCTCTCCGCGCTGCTCGACGTCTCGAAACTCGAGGCCGGCATCGTCGTCGCGACGCCGCGGGACTTCGGGCTCGACGCGCTGCTCGGAAGGATCGCCAACGACTTCGCGCCGGAGGCGGTCGACGACGGGATCGAATTGCTGGTGCTGCCGACGCGCCGCTTCGTGCGCTCGGACCCGTTGCTGCTCGAGCGGATCCTGCGCAACCTGGTCGCCAATGCGCTCAAGGTCACGCAGCGGGGCGGCGTCCTGGTCGGCTGCCGCCGGCGTGGCGCGGATCTCTCGATCGAGGTCTGGGACACCGGTCCCGGCATACCGGTCGCCGAGCAGGGCCGGATCTTCGAGGAGTTCTACCAGATCGACAACCCGGGGCGCGACCGCAGCAAAGGCCTGGGTCTGGGTCTTGCCATCGTGCGCCGCCTTGCCGACCTCCTCGGCCACGAGGTCAGCCTCGCTTCGCGCCTGGGACGCGGATCGGTGTTCCGGGTCCGGGTGCCGCAAGCAGCGCCGCAGGAAGATCGGTCCGAGACCGCGACCCCACCGCCGCCCGGTGCGCTCGCCGGGCGGCACATCCTCGTCATCGACGACGAGGCTGCGGTTCGAGAGGGGATGCGCGATGCGCTGGGGGTGTGGGGATGCATCGCGGACACCTTTGCCGGGCCCGCCGATGTTCCCGCCGGCATGCCCGCCCCGGACGTGCTGGTCGTCGACTACCGGCTTGCCGGCGGGGCTGACGGCCTCATGGCCATCGCCGAGCTGCGGTCGCGGTTCGGCCGCGACGTGCCGGCGCTGCTCGTCTCCGGCGAGAGCTCCGGTGCGGAACTCGCACGCATCAAGGCCAGCGGCATCCCGCTGTTGCACAAGCCGGTGCCGCCGGCCCGGCTGCGCGCTGCGCTCGTGTACGTGTTGCGCGGCGAAGACGTCGGCGAGCCGGGCTGACCGGCCGCGTCGCAGCGCGCCACGCGTGAGGGCGGCGCGCTGCGACGGCTGTCATTCGGGGAACGACCCCAGGTCGAACATCGCGCGCATTCCGATCGTGGGCACCGCGGTGGGGCCGAAGACCCCACGGAAGATCTCGACGATCGCATCGCTGCGGAACACCTGCGCGAGCGCGCGGTTGACGGCGAGGCGGAACGCCGAGTCGTTGCGCGGAAGGACGATCGCGTAGGGCTCGAAACCGAGGTCGTCGGCGAGCACCTCGTACTGGGCCGGGTCCTTGATCTTGGTGCCGAGGCCGAGGAGCAGCACCTTGTCGCCGGCGAAGGCGTCGATCGACCCCGCCTCCAGCGCCGCCATCCCCTCGCCGCGGTCCTTGAACGGCACGACCGTCGCGCTGACCAGCTGCTTCTTGATCGCCGCGTCGATGGATCGCTGGTTGGTCGTGCCGGCGACGACGCCGATCTTCTTGTCGGCAAGTCCGCCCAGCGACTTCACGCCGGAGGTCTTGCGCACGACGAGACCGGTGGTGTCGACGAACACAAGGCTCGAGAAGTCGACGATTTCCATCCGCGAAAACGTCGCCGTGGTCGCGCCGCACTCCATGTCGGCCTGGCCCTTCTGCACGAGTTCGAGACGGTTCTGCGACGTCGCCGCGACCCACTTGACCTGCAGCGGCGTCTTGAGCTGCTGCTCGAGGCTCGCGGCAACGCGCTTGCAGACCTCGACGGTGTAGCCGGCGGGCTGCTTGTCGTCGCCGGAGAACGAGAACGGCAGCGCGTCGGTGCGATAGGCGATGGTCACCGTCTTCGCGCCACGGATCTTCTTCAGCGTGTCGGGCACCTGTGCGTGGGCAAGGGCGGGGAGGGCGAGGCACAGCAGCACGGCGGCGAAGCGAAACATAGGGACTCCTGGGTGGACGAGGCGCGAAGGATACCCGTTTCCGGCATTGCGGAACACTCTTCGGACGGCAGGCAGGGAAGCGGACCGGCGGCCTTCGGCGGCGGTCCGCTTCCGGTGCGACCTGCGCGGCTGCGGGGTGCGGCGAGGGCACGCCCGCGGTGCGCGCCGACGATCGCCGAACCGCAGATCAGCGCCAACGACACCATTCGTCGTGCCGGACGCGAAATCCTGGTCCCGGAACTCCGGCCGCAAGCCACGGTCAGATAACTTCCCGAGCCGCCCGACAGGGCGCTTACCCCTTCGATCACCGGCCCGCAGCCCGGCACCGCGGTACGTCATGTGCCCGCGTCGGCGCGATCGCCGGCCATCGCTTTCTCGAAAGGGTCGCGACGTGAACGATCGCAATGCCGCTTCATCTTCAGAACCGGCGGACGGAAGGCACTCGCTGCCGGATGCCGCCCCTCCCTCCGCCGTCATCGCCCAGGTCTTCGGCCGACTCAATCTCCGGCAGCGCGCGGGCGTGCTCGGCCAACTGCTCGCACCCGTCGGGCCCCTGGCGCTGGCCGTCATCGGCGGCGGCGCGTTTGCGAAGCACGTTGCGCAGGCGCGATGGACCGAAATCCAGGTGTCGCTGGAAGACGCCGCAACGGCCACGACGAGCCAGGTCCACGACCTCGTCCGCTATGTTCAGCAGAGCAATCCGGAGATCATCTCGCAGCTGCTGAACACGCTGGCTGCGGATCCCACCATGATCGCTGCGGTCGGCGCATCGATCGCCGCCCTGACCATCAGGCCACGATCGCACCCTGTACGCAAGAACCAGGCGCCCGCCGACTGAGAAGTCCGCGATCGCGACCGTTGCGTTCGTCGACCTGGCGGGTTTCAGCGCGATAACGGACGTCTATGGCGACGCGTCGGCAATCGCGGTACTTGGGCATTTCGAGGAGTTGGTGCGCCAGGCTCTCGGAGGGCTTGGGGCACCGATCAAGTGGATCGGTGACGAGGCGATGTTCGGGTTTGCCGACCCGACAACCGCGCCTCCAGTTCGGCGATGCGCCGGTCGCGCTGCTCGAGTGCGCGCGCGACGTCGGTGGCGTCGAAGCGCTGGGGGATGTGCTTGGGACAGTTCGCATCCCATGCCAGCACCCGGAACTCGAGCACCTGCTCGCCGCGGGACTTGCCGTCGTCGGGCAGGAGCTCGGCGAGCAGCGCGGTGTCACCCTCGACCACGCGCGCTTCGCCCCACAGCTTGATTCGCTGCTGCGTGGCGTAATCGATCAGGAACAGATGGGCCTTGGGGTTCTCCGCGAGATTGCCCTGGGTGATGAACTGCCGATTGCCGCGAAGATCCGCGAAGGCGATGGTTTGCTCGTCGCGCACGCGCAGGAAGCCGGGCGGGCCGCCACGGTGCTGGATGTAGGGCTGACCGGCGGCGTTCGCCGTCCCGAGAAAGACGCTGGTCTGGGCGGCGATGAAGGCGGCGAGCTCGGGCGTGATCGCCGTGCTCCAGCCCTGGCCGCCTTCCATCCGCGCGTACGCGGTGCGCGAGCCCTTTCGCGCCTGGATCGCCTTCACGGCGGGCGTGAAGGCGATGTCGCTGGCGATGGGTGGGTTCTTGGTCATGTCGGAGCCTTTGGGTCGAACGTGGGGCGGCGCGCCGGGAGCCAGGGCCGCCGGCGCGTCGGCGCGCTTCGCATGCGCCGCTCGTTCAGGCAGCGCGCCGCTGGTCCACCGCAGGGAAGTCGATCTCGGTCTGCGCGACCTCGTTGACGTAATTGGTCAGCGTGTTGAGGGCGACGTGAACCACGATTTCCACGACTTCCGCGTCGCTCCAGCCGGCGTTCCTCACGTCCCGGATCGCGGCGTCGGAAACGTGTCCCCGGGCGCGGGCGATGCTCGCGGCAAATCGCACCGCCGCATCGGCTTTCGGATCGTTCGAGCCGCCGTTGCGGTTGGCGGCGATCTCCGCCTCGTCCAGCCGCGCGACGTTCCTGGCCAGGTAGGCGTGGGCCGCGAGGCAGTAGCCGCAGCCGTTGATCTCGGCGATTGCGAGGGCGATCCGCTCGCCGGTCTTCGCGCCTACCGAACCCTTGGCCAGCGCGCCGCCCAGCGCGAGGTACCCGCCGAGCGCGGCAGGGCTGTTGCCGAGGACCCGCATCAGGTTGGGCACGACGCCGAGCTCTTTCCTGACGGCGTCGAGCAGTGGACGCGTTGCGGCGGGCGTCTGGTCGAGAGCGGGGGCATTGATTCGGAACATGGCGGATCTCCTCGGGTGGTTGGGTCGTCGCGCGGAGTGCGCGGCGAACGGGAGGCATCTTGCCGAATTCCGATCAAGGGAAGAATATGCATTCTTCGTAATTAATTCTTCCAATTGTCGGAATAGCGTCGTGGATCGTTTCCATCTGATGAGTGTGTTCGTTGCGGTCGCCGAGGAGCAGGGTTTCGCCGGCGCGGCGCGCCGCCTGGGCTTGTCGCCGCCGGCGGTGACCCGGGCGATCGCGACGCTGGAAGACCGCCTGGGCGTGAAGCTGTTCAAGCGGACGACTCGCTTCGTCCGCGCGACCGATGCCGGCGTGCGCTACCTCGAAAGCTCGCGGCGCATCCTGGCCGCGGCCGACGAGGCCGACGAGGCAGCGGCCGGCGTCTATGGCACTGCGCGCGGACAACTCGCCGTGACGGCGCCGGTTCTGTTCGGAAACCTGTTCGTCATGCCCGGCATCGTCGAGTTCCTGGAGCGATACCCCGACGCGACCGTGTCCGCGCTGTTCCTCGACCGCGTCGTCAACCTGCTGGAGGAAGGGCAGGACATCGGCGTGCGGATCGGCGAACTGCCCGACTCGACGATGCGCGCGATCCCGGTCGGCTTGGTGCGGCGTATGGTGTGCGCGTCGCCGCGCTACCTCAAACGGCGCGGCGAGCCGCGCGTGCCCGGCGACCTCGCGCGCCACACCATCGTCGCCGCAAGCCCGGTGTCGCCGTCGCCGGCGTGGCGCTTCGCTGGCGGCAGGCAGGGCCTCACCGTCAGCGTGCGACCCCGCCTCAGCGTGACCAGCAACGATGCGGCGATTCACGCGGCGCTGCGCGGCTTCGGGGTGACCCGGCTGATGTCCTACCAGATCGCCGCGCACCTGGCCGCGGGAAAGCTCACGCGCATCCTCGCGGACTACGAGCCGCCGCCGCTGCCGATCCACGTCATCCACCTCGATGGACGGCAGGCGTCGGCAAAAGTGCGCGCCTTTGTCGACCTGCTGGTGGAGCGACTGCGAAGCGAGCCCGCGCTCGCCTGACGCAGGACCGGCGCCGCGCAGTCGGCTCCCCGGGCGGGAAGCCAATCGCGCGCGCATCGCTGCGGAAGCGCGCGTTCTTCGGTCCGCGAATCCGCGCGTGCTAAGGTGGCGCGTCACCGTCCCTCGACTGCGATCAGTGCCTGATTCGCGCCTGTTCTCCCACCGCGGCTTCGTTCGCCTGTGGTTCGCTCGGCTGGCCGGAACCGCGGGCAGCCAGATGCTGATGATCGCGCTCGGGTGGCAGATGTACGAGCTGACCGGATCGGCCTGGGACCTGGGTCTCGTCGGCCTGTTCCAGTTCCTGCCTGCGCTGCTGCTGGTGCTGGTCGCGGGGCACGTGGTCGATCGCCACCAGCGCGCGCGGGTGCTGGCCCTCTGCCTTGCCTGTCAGGCGGGCGTTGCCGCCCTGATGTGCGCAGCGTCGATGCAGGGCGCGGTGCAGCGCGAGTGGCTGCTGCTGCTGTCGATCGCGCTCGGCACCCTGCGCGCGTTCCAGATGCCCGCGCAGCAGGCGCTCACCCCGAGCCTGGTCCCGGCCGAACTGCTGCCACGGGCACTGGCTTTCAGTTCGAGCGGCTTGCAGGCCACGATCATTGCCGGGCCTGCCCTGGGCGGTTCGCTCTACGTCGCCGGGGCCGAGGTCACCTACGGCGCGTGCACCGTCCTGTTCGTGCTCGCGGCGACGCTGGCAGCGACGATTCGCTACCGGCATGTGCCACCCACCGGCGTCGCCTCGATCAGGACGCTGTTCGCGGGCTTGCGTTTCGTGGCTGAGCACAAGGTCGTGCTGGGGGCGGTGTCGCTCGACCTCTTCGCGGTGCTCCTCGGCGGTGCCACCGCGCTGCTGCCGATCTTCGCCAAGGACGTGCTGCAGGTCGGGCCGTTGGGCCTGGGCATGCTGCGCGGCGCGCCGGCGGTGGGTGCGCTCGCGATGTCGCTGGCGCTCGCTCGCTGGCCCATCCGACGCCGCACCGGCCCCCGGCTGCTCGCGGCCGTGGCCGTCTACGGCGTGACGATCGTGGTGTTCGGCGGGTCGACCGACGTCACGCTGTCGCTGGCGGCGCTGGCCGTGGGCGGCGCGGCCGACATGGTCAGCGTGGTGATCCGCCAGACACTGGTGCAGCTGGAGACGCCCAACGACATGCGCGGCCGCGTCAGCGCGGTGAATTCGGTGTTCATCGGCGCCTCGAACCAACTCGGCGAGTTCGAGTCCGGCGCCGTCGCCGCGTGGCTCGGGCCGGTCGCTTCGGTCGTGCTCGGCGGCATCGGGACCTGCCTCGTTGCCGTCGCGTGGTGGCGCCTCTTCCCGGACCTCGCGCGGCGCGACCGACTTCTCGCGGACACCCCGTCAGCACCGCGGCGGTGACCGCGAAAAGGCCATGCAGTGGCTCGGGCCTTGGCGCGCGCTGCGTTCCACCGGTCGGGGATTCCAGTATGCTGCCGGGGGCGAGGCCCATCAAGCCGGAACCCAGGGGAGTGATTGCCGATGAACGCCAAGACCGTCCTGCGCAGCATTGCAACTGCCGTGATCATCGTCGGATGTGCGATCGCGGGGCCGGGCCTGCGATCCGCCAGTGCGCAGCGCGTCGATTGTCCCGGTGCGTCGTGCGACGTGACCGTCACCGTGACCGGGAATCCTTCGTACCCGACGATCGCCGTCAGTGCCAACGAGCTCAAGATGGAGAAGGCCCGACGCGATGTCATGATCACCTGGAAGCTGGAGAACTCGCCGGACTACGAGTTCCGCGCCGGCAGCATCAGTCCGCATGTCGGGGCGGCAACTCCGGGCAAGCCGACCACGACGCAGACGGCGTGGGACGCCCAATGCACGTTCCAGAACAGCAACGACAAGCAGTACAAGGTCAAGAACAGGAACGACGCAGCCGTGACGCTGTACTACAACGTCAAGGTCTGCCGCAAGAGCACAGAGAACTGCTGGACGCTGGATCCGGCGATCATGAACGAACCCTGAGAGGCTGAGAGTCTTTCAATCATGCCCGCTCATCACGCCAGAAGACGCCCGCTCGTCGTTGCAAATGCTCGCCATAGCCCGAGCTATGGCTGCGCTTTGCGCCGCGATCGGACGCCTTCTGGCGCGCTGCTCGGGCACGCGCGAAAAACTCCCAGCCTCTGAGGCCGGAGCAGGGCGGCGGCGCGAGGCGGTCGCCTCGTATGCCGCGTCGCGACGGATTCCGGTCTGGGCAGCCTGCGCTTCGGCGGCGTCGAAGTTCCGCGCCCGGGCGCGACCACTGCGCGTGATACTCTTGCCCGGTGAACCCGCTGGCGCCCACGGCCCATAGCGCGAACGAAGCGGACGCGCGGGTGACCGCGCTCGCCAGCGTCTCCGGCAGAGCGTTCGCCGGGGCACGAAGCCGGCGCTGCGATCTGGCGGCAAGCGGC
>DATIUK010000079.1:0-1560 GCA_035466885.1 Casimicrobiaceae bacterium | reverse complement strand
GGGACTTCCCGTGGAACCGCGAACTCGCGAGGCAGGGCCTCAAGCGGTTGTTCCTGCACGCCTATCGGGTTGGCTTCCGGCATCCGTTGACCGGGAGCCCGATGAGCTTCGAGGCGCCGCTGGCCGCGGAGCTGCAGGCCTTCATCGCCACGCTGGACCGAAGCGCTACGGAGGCGCCACAACGTGCGTGAGGGTTGCGATCCGCCGCGACGGTTTCGCCTGATCGTGTTCGATTGGGACGGCACGCTTGTCGATTCGACGGAACTCATCGCGGTGTCGCTGCGCGAGGCCTGCCGTGACATCGGCGCGGCGGTGCCCGACCTGTCGACGGCACGGCACGTGATCGGTCTCGGGCTCGACGACGCGCTGCGCGTGGCGGCGCCATCGGTGCCGCGCGGCCGCTATCCGGAGCTGACGGCGCGCTACCGGCACCACTTCGTCAGTCGCGACGCGGAGGTCCCTCTGTTTCCCGGCATCCGGGCCATGCTGCAGGAGCTCGACGACAGGGGGTTCCTGCTGGCCATCGCCACCGGCAAGTCGCGGCGCGGCCTCGCACGCGCCCTCGAACAGCAGGGAGTCGGCGGACACTTCGCCGCCACCCGTTGCGCCGACGAGGGTTTTGCGAAGCCGCACCCCGGGATGCTCGAGCACCTGTTCTCACAGACGGGCGTCGGGCCGGACGAGTCGCTGATGGTCGGCGACACCTCGCACGACCTCGAACTGGCGCGCAACGCCGGCACGCCTGCGGTCGCGGTGTCGTACGGCGCCCACCCGCGCGAGGGGCTCGCCCGCCACACGTGTCTGGCCATGGTCGATTCGCCGCAGGCGTTGCGCCGATGGCTGGCGGCCAATGCCTGAGCTGCCTGCCGGATCGGGAGCTGTCGGCGAACGCCAGGCGCGCCGACGCGGCGGGCATCGGTGTTCATCCCGGGCCTGGCCGATTCGTGTAGAGTCCAGCCTGCCCTGCGGTCCGCGGCTTCGGCTTGCCGTGCGGCTCCGGCGTCAGGCGCCGTTCGCCTGCGATCGGTGCGCACAAGCCGCGCTGGCGGGCGCCATTGAACCGTTCCTGCGGGTCTTCCCATGCCTGATCCTTCCGTCGAACGCAGCCTGCTCGAACAGCTCGCCCAGGATCTCCTGACCGAGCGTCGTCGCGATCGCCGCTGGAGAATCTTCTTTCGCTTCGCAGCCCTGGCGCTCGTGTGTCTGGGTCTTGTCGCAGCCCTGGCGGTCGTGGACAGCCGCGAGCACGTGTGCCTCGACCAGTGCACCGCGCTGGTCGAGATCCGCGGGGAGCTGGAGGCCGGCGGCCGCGCGAGCGCGCAAAGGATCGTCGAGGGCATGCAGGCCGCGATGAAGCACCGCGGGATCAAGGGGTTGATCCTGCGCATCAACAGTCCCGGCGGCAGTCCGGTGCAGGCCGGGCAGGTCCATGACGAAGTGCTGCGGCTGCGCTCGCTGCATCCGGAGATACCGATCCACGCGGTGGTCGAGGAGGCCGCGGCCTCCGGCGGGTATTACATCGCCGTCGCGGCCGACCGGATCTACGTCGACAAGGCGAGC
>DATIUK010000078.1:0-14118 GCA_035466885.1 Casimicrobiaceae bacterium | reverse complement strand
AGGTCCGGCAGCAGCGACAGGCCGTCACCGTCGGGCAGCCCCAGGTCCAGGACCACGCACGCGTATTCGCCGGGCAGGCAGGCGCGCGCCACGCCGAGCCGCTCGGCCCAGTCGACCGCGTAGGTTTCCTGGGTCAGGTAGTCGCGCACCGCCTGGCCGAGCGCCGGGTCGTCTTCCACCAGAAGGATTCGCATCGGGCGAGCGTACGGGCATCAGCGCCGGCCTGCAACGCCCTCCCCGCCGGCAGCGAGTGCCGTCGTCACCCGGCGCCAATGACGAGCGCGACGCCGTGCGCGCCCTGCCGCTGGGCGGACGCCAGGTCGGTCCGTGCGAGGCAGCCGCGCGCGAACACCGGTAACGCCGTCGCGGCGATCGCCTGCGCAAACGCGGTCCATCCCCGTGCCGCGGCGGCGGCGTCCGCCGCGCCCGTCGCGGCCCACTCCAGCTCGACGAAATCGAGCCCAAGCGCACCTGCGTGCGCGATGTCCGCGGCGTGGGCGCAGGTCGCCCCGACCAGCAGATCGGCCGGCCGCGTTGTCGCCGCGCGCAGCTCGTTCGCGGTCCAGTGCACCCCGGCGCAGCCCAGGGCCCTGGCGTCGGCCTCCGTGCCACCCAGCAGCACGCGCGCGCCGGCCGCCGCCGCGAGCCGGACCAGCCGTTCGATCGCCGCCCGAGCGCCAGTCGCCGCCCCGGGCGCGGCGTCGACGCGGATCACTTCCAGGCGCTGGTCGAGGGCGCGCCGCAGGATTGTCGGCGACGACGGAGCCGCCAGCGTCGCCGCCGGGATGACGCCATAAACGGGCGGCAGCTCCAGCGCGCGCAGGATCGCGGTGTTGGCCGGCAACAGCGGCGCGACGTCGAAGCGCCCGGGCGTCTGCCAGCGGAAGGCCTGGCCGTCGTGACCGAAGGGTTCGCCGGTGAACGCGAACACGCGGAAGAAGTTGAGCTCGACGTCGGCGTGCGGATACGTGTAGCGCTGGACGAGCCAGGGCGCCGCGTCGACGACTTCGAGGCCGAGCTCCTCGCGCAACTCGCGGACCAGCGCGTCGTGCCCCGACTCGCCGGGCTCGAGCTTGCCGCCTGGAAACTCCCAGTAACCCGCGTAGGCCTTGCCCGCCGGGCGCTGCGCGAGCAGCACCTCGCCGCCGGTTCCGAGGATCACCGCGGCGGCAACGCGGACGACGGCCATCGATCCCGCCGCCTCAGCGCGCGGGCTTGCGGCTCAACGCAGCGGCGCCGGCAAAGCCCCTGGCGAACTGCCAGGCCACGCGCCCGCTGCGCGAGCCGCGCTGCAGCGCGTACTGGATCGCTTCGCGGTGCCGCGCATTCCGCTCGCGCGCCGTCCGGGCGACCGGGATGCCGAACGAGGCAAGCCAGCCGTCGACCGCCGCGAGGTACGCGTCCTGGTCGAAGGGGTAGAACGAGATCCAGAGCCCGAAACGCTCGGACAGCGAGATCTTCTCCTCGACCGACTCGCCGGGGTGGACCTCGTCGCCGACGTGCCTCGTCTCGAGGTTCTCGCTCATGTACTCGGGCAGCAGGTGGCGCCGGTTCGACGTCGCGTAGATGAGGACGTTCGCCCCCGCCGCGGCAAGCGTGCCGTCGAGCATCACCTTGAGCGCCTTGTAGCCGGGCTCGCCGGCGTCGAAGCTGAGGTCGTCGCAGAAGACGACGAAGCGCTCGCGCCGGCCGGCAATGGCGTCGGCGATGTCGGGCAGGTCGGCGAGATCGGTCTTGTCGACCTCGATCAGTCGCAGGCCGCGATCGGCGTAGCGCGCGAGCATCGCCTTGACCAGCGACGACTTGCCGGTCCCGCGCGAGCCGGTCAGCAGCACGTTGTTGGCCGGCAGCCCGGCGAGGAACTGCCGGGTGTTGGCGTCGATCGCCTGCTTCTGCTCGTCGATGGCGACGAGGTCGTCGAGGTCGATCGCGTGCGGATGCGCGATCGCCTGCAGGTGGCCGCGGGTCCCGCGCTTGCGCCAGCGGAACGCCGTTGCGCTCCAGTCCGGCGGCGGCGGCGGCGGCGGAAAGATGCCCTCGAGGCGCGTCAGTATGCCTTCGACGCGGGCAAGCAGCTTGGACAGGTCGGCCAGCGGGAACATCACCGGGGGTGGGCGCGGAAGCTGCGGCAATCGGCGTTTGCCGTGTAACGTATTGCTCTATATGGCGTCTCTCGTTGACATCCGCGATGCATACTCGCAATTCTACTCACTTTCCTCGCCGTGCCCCGTCGGTTCGCGCGCGGCACCGGGATTCGAGCCGAAGCCGTTTTGGTCACACGACTCCGCTCCCTCGACGGTGTTTCGGTTTCACTTTCCAGAGGCGCGACCAGAGTCAACGGCGGGCAGTCTTGCCTTCACTCGCAGTCCGCGCCCATGCGTGGGCACTGAGAAGGCGCTGGACGAGCGGGTGCACCACCTTGCGCTGAGCGCAGATCAGGAAGAATTCCTCGGCAACTCCCGTACACGGACCGAGCCGTCTTAGCCTCTTTTGCAGCATCAGGTCCCGATGGGACAACACGGGCGCCGGAAACACTCCCATACCGGCCGCGCCGAAAGTGGCCAGCAGCGCGCTGTCCTCAAACTCGCCGACGACATTCGGCTTGATGTTCTCGCGCTCGAACCAGCGATCGAGCTGCATGCGGACCGCGGCATGAGATGTCGGCAACAGCACAGGTGTCCGCGACAAGGACTGCGGGAAGTCACGCTTCGCCGTCGTGTACAAGGCAGTGGTCGCATACCACGCCAGCGACGATGCGCCAAGCGAGTGGGTATAGACCTTGAGATTCGGATTCTGAGACGCGGGCTGATCTGCGAGAACCGCGTCAAGACGGTGCAGCGCAAGATCGCCAAGCAGATCGTCAAACTCGTCCTCATGGCAGACAAGGTGCAAGTTGCCATCCTGTATGGCCGGCTGCAACAGCTGATTCACGACCAGCTTGGGAACGCCATCCGAGATGCCGATAGCGAAGCGAACCGGCGACGACGACGTGGCGTCGCGCAGAAGCTCGGGCATTTGCTCTCCCAGGGCGAAGATCTGGTCGGCCTGGCGCAGCACCGCTTCCCCCGCCTCCGTCATTACCAAACGCCTACCGGCCGGCTTCAGCAGTTCGTGACCAAGATCGCGCTCGAGTTCGCGGACCTGCGAGCTGATGGTCTGTACTGCAATGCCCAGCCGAGACGCGGCGCGGCTGATGCCTCCCTCCTTGGCCGCGACCCAGAAGTAATAGAGGTGCCGGTAACTGAAACGCATTCTCATAGTTCTTTTTTTCGGAAGTAACGATCAACAAAATGCATGCTTATCTCGCAATTCAGTATCGCCTATCTTCTGACCGTACGCCATTGGTAGCGAGGCAGTCCGTGGACGTCGTCATCGAGAGCGAGAAGTGCGTTGCATCCGCGGCCAGGAAACGCCGCGAGTCCTCGGCCCCTGGAGGAGCAGCGGAACCCGCACCCATGTGACAACGCTGCTCCAGGGAGATCGGTCATGTTCAAGAACATTCTCGTCGCGTTCGACGGCAGCGAAGCGGCCCGGCAGGGTCTGGCGACCGGCCTGGCCCTGGCTACGGACCAGCATGCGACGCTGTTCGTCCTGAATGTCGTGGAGGGCATGCCCGCCGCGTGGAGCCCATACGTCGACGAACAGTTCCGCCCGACGCGAATCCAGGTGTTGCTGGAGGGTCTGCGCGCCGCCGCCCAGAAGATACTGGACGAGGCGCGCGATATTGCCCTGCGGGACGGCCAGGCGACGAAGCCGTTGCTCGTGTATCCGCGCGGGGGTTCGGCGGCCGACGTGATTCTGGCGCAGGCCCGCGAGGTCAACGCCGACATCGTCGTTCTCGGCACGCACGGGCGGACCGGTGTATCGCGACTCGTCACGGGGAGTACCGCCGAGAGCGTGCTTCGGCGCGCCGAGGTACCCGTCCTGCTCGTTCGTGCAAACGCGAAAGCGCTGGGACCTCGGATCGCGCGACCGGTCACGGCAGATTGCACGGAGCAGGCGCTGACGGCGTAGCCGAAGGCGGCGAGACCTTCGCGGTCTTGGAGCACCCGCGCTTCGCGAGGGCGGCCGCCGGCGCAATGGCACAACGCGTCCCGGCCCAAGCGCGAACCCGGAGCGTGAATTCATTTTCGTCATGAACGCCCGTCGCCGCGCCCGCGGCGATGCGCCCGCCACGAAGGACAATCAAGTGCACGACCCGAATTCCCACGGCAAGACGATCACCCAGATCTCCGCCGACTTCGAGACGCACCTCGAATACGGCCTCGCGCAGGCGGAAGCGGGAAGGAGGCTCGCCGCGCAGGGTGCAAACGAGCTTTCCGAGCGGCCCCGCCCCGGGTTCCTCGCGCTGCTCTGGGACCAGTTCAACAACTATCTCGTCATCATCCTGGTGATCGCTGCGGTGGTTTCGTTGCTGCTTGGCGAATGGGTCGACTCCGTCGCCATCATGGTGATCGTGGTGCTGAATGCGATCGTCGGCGTCGTCCAGGAGTCGAAGGCCGAGCAGGCGCTCGCGGCCTTGAAGAAAATGGCCGCGCCCAGCGCGCAGGTGATCCGCGACGGCCGGCAGGTCACCGTCCGCGGCAGCGAAATCGTCGTCGGTGACATCGTCCTGCTCGAGGCCGGGAACTACGTGCCTGCGGACGTCCGCCTGTTCGAGAGCTTCAACCTCAAGGTCGAAGAAGCATCGCTCACCGGGGAATCGGTGCCGGTGGACAAGAACCCGGCGGTGGTGCTCGACCACGACATTCCCCTGGGCGATCGCCGGAACACGGCGTTCATGGGCACGCTGGTCACCTACGGTCGCGGCAAGGGCCTCGTGACCTGCACGGGCATGAACACCCAGATCGGCCTCATCGCCCAGATGATCCAGTCCTTCGAGGACGAAAGCACCCCGCTCCAGAAGAAACTCGAGCATCTCGGCAAGGTCCTCGGGACAGCCTGCCTCGCGATCTGCGGGATCGTTTTCGTATACGGCCTCTTCCGCGACACGAACATCAGCGCCGCGCTCGACACCGGCTTCATCCACTATCTCCAGGCCGAGCGCAAGGGCATCATCAATCTCTTCATGACGGCGGTCAGCCTGGCGATCGCCGCGGTGCCGGAGGGCTTGCCCGCGATCGTGACCATCTGCCTCGCCCTCGGAATGCAGCGCATGATCAAGCATCACGCGCTCATCCGGAAGCTCCCGGCAGTCGAAACGCTGGGGTGCGCAACCGTCATCTGCTCCGACAAGACAGGAACGCTCACGCAAAACCAGATGACCGTGGTGCAGGCGTGGGCGGGCGGGCGCAAGTTCCGCATCACCGGTGAGGGGTACCGGCCGACCGGCGAGTTCTTCCTCGGCGACGAGCCCTTCGACCCGCGCACGCATGCCGACACGGCCGCGCTGCTGCAGGGGGCCATCGCATGCAACGACGCCAAGCTGGAGGAGCGTCCGCCGGAGTCTGACGGCAGAGCCTGGAACATCATCGGCGACCCGACCGAGGGCGCCATGATCGTGGCGGCCGCCAAGTGCGGCTACCTTCAGGACGAGTTCAGCAGGTTCATGCGCAGGGTTCAGGAGGTTCCGTTCGACTCCGATCGGAAGCGGATGACGACGATCCACCGGACCGAGGGTGTGACCACTTCGACGTCCGGCTTCACGTACCCGCCGCTTGCGGCGATCGTGAAGGGTGCGCCCGACGTCGTCCTGGAACTGTGCAACTCGGTGCTCGACGGCGGCAAAGCCGTTCCTCTTACCCCTGCACAGCGCAGCGAGCTTCTGGACCAGATCCGCGGCATGGCGGGCGACGCCCTTCGCGTTCTCGGCGTCGCGTTCCGGGCATTGGACGAACTTCCGGCGACAGTGAACGCCGAGGCGGTCGAGAAGGACCTCGTTTTCGTGGGACTGCTCGGAATGATCGACCCGCCCCGGCCCGAGGTGATCGAAGCGCTGAAGGTGGCCAAGGGCGCCGGTCTGAAGACCGTGATGGTGACCGGCGACTACAAGGACACCGCCGAGGCCATCGCGCGCGACATCGGACTGCGTACCCCGGACGGTCTGGTGCTGACCGGCGCGGAGATCGACCGGTTGTCCGACGAGGAACTGGCGGCATTCGCCGGCCGTCTCGACGTGTGCTGCCGCGTCTCGCCGCAGCACAAGACGCGCATTGTCGAAGCGTTCAAGGCCCGCGACCATGTGGTGGCGATGACGGGCGATGGCGTGAACGACGCACCGGCGCTCAAGCGTGCAAACATCGGAATCGCCATGGGAATCACCGGTACCGATGTCGCCAAGCAGACGGCGGACATGGTACTCACCGACGACAACTTCGCGAGCGTCGTCTCCGCCATCGAGCAGGGTCGTGTCATCTACTCGAACATCCGCAAGTTCGTGTACTTCCTTCTGGCCTGCAATGTCGGCGAGATCCTCATCGTGTTCGGGGCGATGCTGTTCGGGATGCCGATGCCGCTGCGGCCAGTGCAACTCCTCTGGCTCAACCTCGTGAGCGACGGGGCGCCCGCGCTCGCGCTCGGAATGGAGAAGGGGGACGACGACATCATGAAGCAGCCCGCACGCTCGCCGAAGGAGCCCGTCATCAATCGCGAGATGGCGGTTGGCATCGGCTTGGTGGGCATGGCGGACATGATCGCCATACTGATGGTCTTCTACATCGCCCTGCAGCGCTATCCCGGGCACCTCGAGGGCGCGCAAACGATGGCCTTCGTGACGCTTTGCACGTCGGAACTGATCCGCGCCTTCACCGCCCGCTCGGAGTACCGCAGCATATTCAGGATCGGCGTCTTCTCGAACCAATGGATGGTCGCGGCGGTCGCCGTGTCGTTCGCGCTCGTCCTGGCCGTTGTCTACATCCCGTTCCTGTCCCCGTTCTTCGACACGGTGCCGCTCACGGCCGCCGATTGGCTCGTGATGCTGCCGTTCTTCTTCGTGTCGCCGATCGCCATGGAACTGCTCAAGGTGTTCTTCCGCCGGAGGAACCGATCCTTGCAGACGGACGTCCGAGGGCAGGCCGCCTTGACCCATGGTGCGTAAGTGGGGCCAGACTCGACTTTCGCCATGCACGGCGTTTGAATTCGCGTTGCGGGGGAAAGTCGAGGGTCGCACTCGACCCAGGGGTATCGCGCAGCCCCGCAGCTCGACGAGGCAGGCGCGGGTCAGCTGCGGTAGTCGGCGTTGATGCTGACGTAATCGTGCGAGAAGTCGCAGGTCCAGACGGTCGCCTGCGCGTCGCCACGGCCGAGCGCGACGCGCACGGCGATCTCCGCGTTCTTCATCACCCGCTGCCCGTCCTCCTCGCGGTACGAGACCGCACGACCGCCGCGGTCGACGACCAGCACGTCGTCGAGCCAGAACGACACCAGCGCGGGATCGGCATCCGCCGCCGCCGTGTTGCCGATCGCGCAGACGATGCGGCCGAGGTTGGGATCCGAGGCGAAGAACGCCGTCTTCACCAGCGGCGAGTGGGCGATGCCGAGCGCCACCTTCCGGCACTCGGCGACGTCGCGGCCGCCCTCGACGCGGATGGTCATGAACTTGGTCGCGCCCTCGCCGTCGCGGACGAGCGCCTGCGCGAGCTCGGTCGCGACCTCGGTCAGCGCCGCGCGGACCGGTGCGAGGCGCGCGTCGTCGGCGCGCTCGATCGGCGCCAGCGGCGCGCGGCCGGTGGCGGCGATGACGAAGCTGTCGTTGGTCGAGGTGTCGCCGTCGACGGTCGCACAGTTGAACGAGACGTCGGCGATCGCGCGCGTGAGCGGCGGCAAGAGCCCGGCGCCGATGGGCGCGTCGGTGGCGATGAACGACAGCATCGTCGCCATGTTCGGATGGATCATCCCGGCACCCTTGGCGATGCCGGTGACGGTGACGGTCACGCCGTCGACGACCACGCGCCGCGACGCGCCCTTGGGCACCGTGTCGGTGGTCATGATCGCCGACACCGCGCGGAACCAGTGGTCGGGCGCCAGCGCGGCGCGCGCGGCCGGCAGCGCGGCGACGATCTTGGCCAGCGGCAGGGGCTCCATGATCACGCCGGTGGAGAACGGCAGCACTTCCTGCAGCGTGCAGCCCAGCATCGACGCGACCGCCGCGCAGGTCGACTCGGCCGCGCCGACCCCGGGCAGGCCGGTGCCCGCATTCGCATTGCCGGCGTTGACGATCAGCGCCCGGATCGGCGCCGCGCGCTCGCCGGCCCCGAGGTGACGGCGGCAGACGGTGACCGGCGCGGCGCAGAAGCGGTTCTGCGTGAACACGCCGGCGGCGAGGCTGCCGGACTCGAACACCGCGAGCAGCACGTCGTCGCGCTGCCAGTTCTTGATCTTCGCCGCCGCGGTGCCGAGCACGACACCGGGCACCGGCAGCAGGTCGGCCGGCGCCGGGGGGGTGTAGTTGACGGGCATGGCCAGGGCTCGCCGGTCAGATGCGACCGTGGCACTGCTTGTACTTCTTGCCGGACCCGCAGGGGCAGGGGTCGTTGCGGCCGACCTTCTCGCCGCCGCGGACGAACGGCGTCGCTGGTGCGGCCGCCGCGTCGGCGGTCGCGGCGCCCAGCGCCTCGTCGTAGTCGGCGTGCTGGTAGCGGACGTTGCTGACCGCCGGGGCCTCCTCGACCGCCTGGACGTCCTCCTCGGTGCGCACCTGGACGGTGAGCACGACCTTGACCACGTCCTGCTTGATACGGTCGAGCATGTCGGAGAACAGCTCGAACGACTCGCGCTTGTACTCCTGCTTCGGGTTCTTCTGGGCGTAGCCGCGCAGGTGGATGCCCTGGCGCAGGTGGTCGAGGTTGGCGAGGTGGTCACGCCACTGGGAGTCGAGCGTCTGCAGCATCAGGCTGCGCTCGAACTGCCGCATGAGCTCGGGGCCGACCTGCGTTTCCTTGCTGGCGTACTGGTCGATGGCGGCGGTTGCCAGGCGCTCGCGCAGCTTGTCGTCGGTGAGATCGTGTTCGGTCTTCAGCCACTCGCCGACCGGGGCCTGCATCTGGAAGTCCGCGGCGAGCGCGGTCTCGAGGCCGGGAATGTCCCATTGCTCCTCGACGGACTCGGCCGGCACGTAGCGGCGCACGGTCTCCTCGACCAGGCCCGAGATCATGTTGCGGATGGTCTCCGAGATGTCGGCGCTCTCGAGCAGTTCGTTGCGCTGCTGGTAGATCACGCGCCGCTGGTCGTTGGCGACGTCGTCGTACTCGAGCAACTGCTTGCGGATGTCGAAGTTGCGCGACTCGACGCGGTGCTGCGCCTTCTCGATCGAGCGGTTGACGATCGGGTGCTCGATCGGCTCGCCGTCGGGCATCTTGAGCTTCTGCATGATGACGCCCAGGCGCTCGCCGCCGAAGATGCGCAGCAGCGGGTCCTCGAGCGACAGGTAGAAGCGCGAGGAGCCGGGGTCGCCCTGCCGGCCGGAGCGGCCGCGCAGCTGGTTGTCGATCCGCCGCGACTCGTGGCGCTCGGTGCCGATGATGTGCAGCCCGCCCGCGCCGACGACGGCCTCGTGGCGGACCTTCCACTCGGCGCGCATCGTGTCGATCGCGCGCTCCTTCTCGGTCGGCAGCAGCGTCTCGTCGTCGCGGATCTTCAGGATCTGCGGCTCGAGGCTGCCGCCGAGCACGATGTCGGTGCCGCGGCCCGCCATGTTGGTCGCGATGGTGATCGCCTTCGACTTGCCCGCCTGGGCGACGATCTCGGCCTCGCGCGCGTGCTGCTTGGCGTTGAGCACCTGGTGCGGCAGCTTCTCCTTCTCGAGGAACTTCGACAGCAGCTCGGAGTTCTCGATCGACGTCGTGCCGACCAGGACCGGCTGGCCGCGCGCGTAGCAGTCCTTGCAGTCGGCGATGATCGCCTCGACCTTTTCCTTGAAGGTCCGGAACACCTGGTCGTTCTCGTCCTTGCGCACCATCGGCTGGTGCGTGGGGATCACCACGGTCTCGAGGTGGTAGATCGACTGGAACTCGAACGCCTCGGTGTCGGCGGTTCCCGTCATCCCGGCGAGCTTGCCGTACATGCGAAAGTAGTTCTGGAAGGTGATCGACGCCAGCGTCTGGTTCTCGCGCTGGATCGGCACGCCCTCCTTGGCCTCGACCGCCTGGTGCAGGCCATCGGACCAGCGCCGGCCGGACATGAGCCGCCCGGTGAACTCGTCGACGATGATCACCTCGCCGTTCTGGACGACGTAGTGCTGGTCACGGTGGTAGAGGACCTGCGCACGCAGCGCCGCGTACAGGTGGTGGACGAGCGCGATGTTGTGCGCGTCGTAGAGGCTCGAGCCCGGCGCCAGCATCGCGGCGGTGGCGAGGATCTCCTCGGCGTGCTGGTGGCCTTCCTCCGAGAGCAGCACCTGGTGCCCCTTCTCGTCGACCCAGTAGTCGCCGGACCCCTTCTCCTCGGCCTGGCGGGTGAGCTGAGGCACGAGCTCGTTCAGCCGGTAGTAGAGGTCGACGTTGTCGTCGGCCTGGCCGGAGATGATCAGCGGCGTCCGCGCCTCGTCGATCAGGATCGAGTCGACCTCGTCAACGATCGCGTAGCTGAGGCCGCGCTGGACCCGCTGCCCCGCCTCGAACACCATGTTGTCGCGCAGATAGTCGAAGCCGTACTCGTTGTTCGTGCCATAGGTGATGTCGGCGCCGTAGGCGACCTGCTTCGCGTCGTGCTCCATGTGCGCGAGGTTGACCCCGACGGTCAGTCCGAGGAAGCGGTAGATGCGCCCCATCCAGTCGGCGTCGCGCTGCGCGAGGTAGTCGTTGACGGTGACGATGTGGACGCCCTTGCCGGCCCGCGCGGGGAGGTACGCCGGGAGCGTTGCGACCAGCGTCTTGCCCTCGCCGGTGCGCATTTCGGAGATCTTGCCGTTGTGCAGCGCGATGCCGCCCATCAGCTGCACGTCGAAGTGCCGCATCTGCAGCGCCCGCTTGCCGGCCTCGCGGACCACGGCGAACGCCTCGGGCAGGATCGCGTCGAGGGCTTCGCCGTTGGCGACCCGCGCCTTGAACTCGTCGGTCTTGGCCCGCAGCGTCTCGTCCGTCAGCGCCGACATCGCGGGCTCGAGAGCGTTGATCGCCTTGACGGCGTGCGCGTACTGCTTGAGCAGCCTCTCGTTGCGACTGCCGAAGATGCGCGTGAGGATGTTGGAGATCATGAGGGTTTCATTTTCTGCCGTCGGGCCAAAAAACAAGGGGTGAGGACCGCCTCACCCCTGTTGCCTTCGCGACCACCGGCGCGTCGCCCGGCTTTCAGCTCGAGGATTGCAGGAACCGCGCAGGATTCTGCGGGACGCCGTTCAGCCTGACCTCGAAGTGCAGGTGCGGGCCGGTCGAACGGCCGGTCGATCCCACGGCGCCGATCCGCTGGCCGCGCACGACCAGCTCGCCGTCCTGGACCAGGACCTTGGACGCGTGGGCGTAGCGGCTGACCAGCCCGTTGCCGTGATCAATCTCGATGATTTTACCATACTGGGGGTGTACGCCCGCCTCGATCACCTTCCCGCTCGCGGCGGCGATGAACGGCGTGCCCGTGTCGGCGGGAAAGTCGATGCCCTCGTGGAACGACTGCGCCCCGGAGAACGGATCGATCCGGTAGCCGAAGTTCGACGAGTACCAGCCGTCCACGACCGGCAGCAGCGTGGGCAGGAACTTCCGGTTGGCCGAATCCTGGACCAGCAGCGCCTCGAGAAGCCCCAGCTGGTCGGCGCGGTTGTCGACCTGGCGCGACAGCTTCTGCACGAGCTCGGTGAACTCGCCGACAGAGAGCTGCCGCGACGGCAGCACGGACTCGGCGCCGCCGCGGCCGGGCACGGTGCCCGGCTGCAGTGCCGGCATGTCCTGCGGCTTCAGGCCGGCGAGCCGCGCGAGGCGCTCGCCCAGCCCGTCCAGGCGCAGCATCTGCGCCTGCAGCTCGCCCAGCCGCATGGCCATCGCATTGAGGTGGCCCTGCACGACCTGCTGGGTCTTGATCGCCTCCTGCCGCTGGTCGGCGAGCACGATCGCCTGCAGCAGCGGGTGCTGGGTCGCCGCCGCGTAGCGCAGCGTCACGTAGTTGAAGAGCAGGGTGAAGACGATGAACAGCGAAACCAGCGCCAGCGACCCCGCGGTCCAGTGCCGCCAGTCCAGCGAAATCGTGCGCGCCCGCGAGGTGGCGCCGGAGACGAGAATGATGTCCAATCGAGTTCCTCCCACTCGCGCGAGCCGGCGCTTACCGCCGGCACCGCCTGGCAGCCGCGGCGCGCTCGCCACCTTCGCAGGATGACGCCACGCATGGCCCGCAAACCGCTACCGCTGCAACGGATCGTTGCCAACGACGCGACGCTCGCCGCCTGGGACGCGAGGCGTCGCCGGGAAAGCCAGTTGACCGAAGCGTTGCGCCGTCACCTGCCGCGATCGCTCGCAGACCGCATTCGCGTCGCCGATGCCACGAGCAGTGAACTGCAACTCGAGGTCGGTGCCGGAGCCATCGCCGCCGTCCTGCGGCAACAAACGCCGACCCTGCTCGACGCCTTGCGCCGCGAAGACTGGCAATTTAGCGCAATAACGGTGCGCGTGCAAGTTCGGATCAACCCGCCGCCAAAGAAGAAAGCTGCGCCGCATCAAGTAGATAGGTCGGCCCTGCGGCCTTTGGCCGGGCTCGCCGACACGCTGGCGCCGGGGCCGCTCAAGCGCTCACTCGCGCGTCTGCTGCGCCGCATAGGGTGATTTCCCCTGCCGTGCGCGGGGTCGATCTGTGCGCTACAGCAGGATGACCAGGCGCTCGAAGGCGAGGAAGAGCATCACCCCGACCAGGAGCAGGATCGTGTACTTGGCGACCTGGCCGATGAAGCGCAGATAGCGCCGGTCACGCTTGAAGAGGTACAGCAGACCGGAGACCGCGACGGTCGCCAGCGCCAGGAACAGCAGGAAGCGGACGAGGATCACGGGGCAAGCAAGAGGTGCTGCCGCCGCCGCCGGGCGGTCAGGCCGGGGCGAACTGCCAGTCCTGGAAGGCCGCCGGGACTTCGGCTTCCTCGGCGAAGGTCACGATCTCGAACGAGCCGCCGGCGGCGAGCAGCGCCCGGGCGAGCGCGTTGTTGAGTCCGTGCCCCGACTTGTACGCGGTGTACTGGCCGATCAGCGGGTGCCCGAGCAGGTACAGGTCGCCGATGGCGTCGAGCACCTTGTGCCGGACGAACTCGTTGTCGTAGCGTAGGCCCTCGCTGTTGAGGACCTTGACCTCGTCCAGGACAATCGCGTTCTGCAGGCTGCCACCCAGGCCCAGGCCGGCCGCTCGCATCGCCTCGACGTCCTGCATGAAGCCGAAGGTCCGGGCGCGCGCGACCTCCTTGACATAGGAGTGCTCGGCGAAGTCGATGACCACCTGCCGGTTCTCGGAGCCGAACACCGGGTGCGGGAAATCGATGGTGAAGTCCAGCCGGAAGCCGTCGAAGGGATCGAACCGCGCCCACTTGTCGCCGTCGCGAACCTCGACCGGCGCGACGATGCGCAGGTAGCGCTTGGGGGCGCCCTGCTCGACGATGCCGGCCGACTGCAGCAGGAAGATGAATGGCCCGGCACTGCCGTCCATGATCGGGATCTCGGGCCCGGCGACGTCGACGTGCAGGTTGTCGATGCCGAGGCCGGCCAGTGCCGACATGACGTGCTCGACGGTGGAGATGCTGGCGCCGTCCACTTTCAGCGTCGATGACAGCCGGGTGTCGCCGACGTGATGGGCGCTCGCCGGAAGCTCCGGGGTCCCGGGCAGGTCGGTGCGATGGAACACGATGCCGGTGTTCACCGGCGCGGGCCGCAGCCCGAGCTCGACCCGGGCCCCGGTGTGGAGGCCCACGCCCGTCGTCTTGATCGGCGTCTTGAGTGTGCGTTGCTTCAGCATGACGTGCATCCCGTCGGGCCCGGCGCTGCGTGTCGCGGCGGCGGGCGGTGGTTCAAAGCGCTTTTCGCTTTGGCTCAACGGTTTAGCTGCAGATTCTACCACGTCTCGAGGCCCTCGCGCGAGGGCGGGTGCCGCCGGGCGGGCGGCGGGGAGCGCTCCCGCCGCCTGCCGATCGCCCCGACGCGCGCCGGGGCGGCCCTGCCCGGTCAGTCGGCCTGCTTGCGCAGGAACGCCGGGATCTCGGCAGGGTCGAACGCCGGTGCCGTC
>DATIUK010000077.1:0-2956 GCA_035466885.1 Casimicrobiaceae bacterium | reverse complement strand
GCCTGCAGGTACTGCCGGATCTCGGCCACGATCGTGCGCAGGTCGTACTTGTCCCAGTCGTCGGCCCCGAACCCCAGGTGCCCGCCGGCGAGCGGGCCCTCGACGATGATGTAGTCGGGCAGGCGATCGAGGCGGGCGCTCTTGCGCAGGAACAGCAGCAGCGCGCGCAGCGACGACACGATGATGCCGAATCGGACGTCGCGAAAGCGCGGATGATCGGCGACGAGCGCCAGCGAGCCCAGGTGCAGCCCGGCCGACAGCGTGATGCCGTCGATGCCCGCGTCCATCGCCCCGGCGAGGCGCACGCGCAGCGTCTCCCGCGGGTTGTTCATCGTCAGCTTCTCCATCGTGTTGATGAAGATGAGCCCGTCCCCTCGCTTCGCCTCCATCGTGCGCCCGACGTGCATCCGCGTCGCCTCGGCCAGGTGCCCGAGGTCGAAGTGGATCCCCGACTTGTCGCGGTTGGCGACGTTGTATTTGTACTTCTTCTGCTTGTCGGTGACGAAGCGCGTGCGGAAGCGCCGGTCGGAGACGGTCGGGATCATCGCGTCCGAGATGTGGCCGATGCCGCCGAGGCGCGCGGCTTCGAGCGCGAGTTCCGCGGTCGAGATGTCGACGCCCATGCCGCCGGTGATGATCGGCACCAGCTCGTGATCGCCAAGCTTCAGTCGAAAGTCGTCGACGCGCTTCATTGCATCTCCGGGTCCCTGCAGGCGCGACGGCGCCCGCCGTTCGTATCATGGCCGCGACGGCCAAACCGGGGAAGTATGAGGCTTTCGGGACGGTTCGGCACGCCGCCGCGACGGGGTCGGTGCGCCGTGCGGGCGCGCGCCCCCGGGGTCACGCCCGGCGGCAGGATTCAGCTCCGGCGCGAGGTCCGGCGCCAGCGGTACGCCGAGCGCGCGAGCTTGGCCGCCAACAGCACCAGCGGCATCCCGTGCCAGGCGAGATCGAGGACGTCGATGCCGCGGCTCAGCGTTCCCTCGCGCAGCATCCTCAGCTTCTCGATGAGGTGCGGCTCCGGGACGACCGGAGCCAGCCCGAGCAGAACGGCCAGCGCGACGAGCAGCCACCAGGGGAGGCGGTCCAGCCACTTCATTCAGGGGCTCCGATGACGTCGCCGCCGGAGGGCAAGAGCCGCGCTGCGACCTGCCGCAGGGTGCTCAATCACCTGCCGTCTTCCTCGCGCCGCGTTTCGCGGTTCGTGTCTTCGTCGCGGACTTGGCCGGCGTGCGGGCGACCTTCGCCTTCGGGGCGGCAGGCTTGCGCCCGACCGCGGTGGCTGCCGTTGACCTCTTTGTAGTCGGGGTCTTCTTCTTGCCGGTAACCTTCCCGGCGCCGGCAGCCGTTGCGGGCGACTCGGCCGGCGCCGCTGCCGACGCCTTCTTCCGCGGCGCGGGCTTGCGCCCGGCGGCGGCTTCCTTGCTCGCGGCTCCGGCCTGCGCCGCGCGCGCGGCGAGCGCCAGCCGGCGCACGCGCCGGATGTCGGCGTCGGAGTACACACCGTTGACGCCGGAGATCGCCGCGAGCTCCATCCCGTGCTTGCGCCCGAGACGGTAGATCTCGCGCACCTTCTCCCACTCGATGTTGCGGCCGACGGTGAAGTTCTCGAACTTTCCCTCCAGGGCCAGCACGATCGTCTCCGCGAGGCAGGCGTAGGCAACGTTCTTGGGCAGGCCGATGTTCTTCATCCGCACCTTGCCGGGCAGCAGGATCTCGCCGGACTCGATCACCAGCACGTCGGGCCGCTTGGCGACCTCCGACGGCGGCAGATCGAGCGGGCGCGCAACGTCGGTGATCACGCAGCCCGGCTTGACGTTCATGATGTCCAGCACCTTTTTGCCGGCACCGGACGTGGCGGTGACGATCATGTCCATGCCGGCGATGTCCTTGTCGGCGCGCGAGGACAGGAAGAGCTTCGCGTCCGGCGTTTCCTTGAGGATCGACTCCTTGATCGAAAGCAGTTTCGCGGTCTCCGGCGACACCATGTAGACCTCATCGGCGACCATCGCCAGCAGGCGGGCGCAGACCGAGCCGATCGCGCCGGTGGCGCCGACGACCATCGCCTTGATGGCCATCTTCTGCCCCGGCTTGGGCTCGGGCAGGAGCTTGAGACGCAGCAGCGCGTCGCGAGCCGCCCAGAGCGCGCCGGAGGCGCTGTAGCTGTTGCCGGTGGTGATCGGCAGCGGCGCGCGCTTGGCGACGGTCAGTCCGGCGTCGCCGACGACCTTGGTGAACGCGCCGAGCCCCATGATCTGGGCGCCGAGGCGCTTCGCCATCGCTGCGGCGTCGAGCAGCCGCCGATAGGTGAACTCGGGGCTGTGGCTCATGATCTCCTTGGGTGTGCCGCCGACGGAGATGAGCCAGCCTTCCGCTTCGACGCCGGTGGGCGACTTGATGCCGCTCACCCGCGAGTAGACGAACGGCGGCGCGTACGCCATCGCCTTCTCCAGCGTGTTCATGAACACCGGTGGCGAGACGTAGGAGAGCATCTCGATGGGCTTGACGTTCTTGAAGTACTCCTGCGACAGCGGGTGGATCACGAACGCGAAGCGGTTCACCCGCCGGTATCCGCCGGGATAGATGATCCGCGGCTCGACCCCGAGACTGGTGAGGATCTCGAGGTAGTCGTCCTCGAGGATCTCGTCGGCGTTCTTGCCGGTCGCCGCGAGGATCATCGCGTCCAGCAGGTTGGGACCGATGACGTGGTCGAACATGAACGGCGCGCCGTCGACGACCATGTTGACGCCCTTGTCGCGGAAGCCGGCGATGCGCGCGTCGTTGACCGTCGAGGTGACGATGGTCTTGCCGGCGAGTTCTTCGAGCCCGAAGTCGTCGAGCTCGTGCACCGGCGCCACGATCACCGACGCCTTCTGGATCGCCTTCTTGAGCACGAAGCCGGTCCACTCCTTGACCGGCGCGGAGGACATCACTCCCGAAGGCGCCCAGTCCAGGA
>DATIUK010000076.1:0-3636 GCA_035466885.1 Casimicrobiaceae bacterium | reverse complement strand
GCCGCGCGGCGAGTACGCGTCGCCGGCGATCGACGGCCCGGTGAAGACCCGCCGCGAGTGGCTCGACCTCCTGATGGACGAGTCCAAGGGCGCCGGGATCGACCCGCGGATCGTCGACTGGAACGCCGCAGTCGAAGTGCGGACCGCGACCCATCGCCTCGTCACCAGCGAGGGCGGCGACGTCGTCCAGCGCTATCGGTTCCTGTTCCCGGGTCTCGTGGTCACCGCCCACGCCGAGGGCGACACCCAGACGCGCACGCTCAACGGCTATCGCGGCATCTGCCAGCAGGGCTCGGCCGAGATTCTCGATCGCTTCGGCTTCCGCGGCGCCGGCCGGAGGATCGCCGAGGAGGCACTCGAACTGCTGGCCGCGCCGAACTGCCCGTCCGGGACGATGGACGTGCTGCTGATGCCCGACCAGATGATCCTGCAGATCCACGAGTCGATCGGCCATCCGCTGGAGCTCGACCGCATCCTCGGCGACGAGCGGAACTTTGCCGGCACGAGCTTCGTCACCCCCGACATGTTCGGCAGCTACCGTTACGGCAGCGAGTTGCTGAACATCGTGTTCGACCCGACCCGCCACGAGGAGCTGGCGAGCTACGGCTGGGACGACGACGGCACGCCGGCCGAGCGCGTCCACCTCATCCGCAACGGCATCCTGGAACGCCCGCTGGGGGGCGCGATCTCGCAACAGCGCTCGGGGCTCCCCGGCACCGCCAACGCGCGCGCGGACAACTGGAACCGGCCGCCGATCGACCGCATGGCCAACCTCAACCTCGAGCCCGGCACGTCGACGCTGGCGCAGATGATCGCCGGCATCGAGCGCGGCGTGCTGCTGGAGACCAACTGCTCGTGGTCGATCGACGACTCGCGCAACAAGTTCCAGTTCGGCTGCGAGCGCGGCCGCCTGATCGAGAACGGGACGCTGGGCGCGGTGGTCAAGAACCCGAACTACCGCGGCATCAGCGCAAACTTCTGGCGCAGCCTGAAGGCGGTCGGCGACGCCGACACCGTCCGCGTCCTGGGCACCCCGTACTGCGGCAAGGGCGAGCCGTCGCAGGTGATCCGCGTCGGCCATGCGTCGCCCGCGTGCGTGTTCGGCGACGTCGCCGTGTTCGGGGGCGAAGCATGAGCCACCCGGCGAGGGGCCCTGCGCGAAGCGCGGGGATCGACGGTCAGGCGAATGCTTCGGGATGGCCGACACCGCCGTCATTCGAACCACGCTGCCGGGTCGGAGGCCGGCGAACATGAACGCACCCCGCGACCACGTCCCCGACGCCGCCACGATGGAGTCCTACTTCCACGACCTCGCCGCCGTGCTCGACGGCCTCGTCACCGATGGCGACGTCTACACCGCGTGGTTCTCGGCCGAGGAGTCCGACTTCGTGCGCCTGAACCGCGGCAAGGTGCGCCAACCCGGCTTCGTCGCGCAGCGCTACCTCGAGATCGACTGGATGCGCGGGCCGCGGCACGCCATGCATTTGCTGTCGCTGTCCGGCCGCCTGGAAGAGGATGCGGCGGCGATCGCCGCCGCGGTGTCGACACTGCGCGCCGCGCTGCCCGAGCTCGACCCCGACCCGCACCTCCTGATCTCGACCGAGGTGCGGTCCTCGCGCACGGCACGCGGCGGCCCGTTGCCGGCGGCCGAGGAAATCGTCGACGCCGTGCTCCGCGCCGGCGAGGGTCTCGACCTCGTCGGCATCTACGCCGGCGGCCCGGTGTGCCGGGGCTTCGCCAACTCGCTGGGGCAGCGCAACTGGCACGAGGCGACGTCGTTCAACCTGCAGTGGAGCCTCTACCACCAGGCCGACAAGGCGGTGAAATCGGCGTTGTCGGGGTTCACCTGGGACGGCGCAGCGTTCGACGCCAGGATGGCGGCGGCCCGGGACGCGTTCGCGCACATCGTCCAGCCTCCGAAGTCGCTCGCGCCGGGCGCGTACCGGGCGTTCCTCACGCCGGCCGCGATGGAGGAGATCGTCGGGCTCATGTGCTGGGGCGGCTTCTCGGGGCGCTCGCTCGCCACCCGGCAGAGCCCGCTGTCGCGGATGCAGGGGACCGACGGGACGCGGCTCGACCCTCGCGTCTTCATCGCCGAGGCGGTCGCCGACGGGGTCGCCCCCGGCTTCCAGGTCGAGGGCTTCACCCGTCCGGCGCACACGCCGCTGATCGACGCGGGGCGGCTCGTCGGCTCGCTCATCTCGCCGCGGACCGCGCGCGAGTTCGAACTCGCTGCCAACGGTGCCAACGGCTACGAGGCGCCGGAGTCGCTGGCGATGGCCGGCGGCGAGCTCGCGGCGGCCGATGCGATGGCCGCGCTGGGCACCGGCCTCTGGGTCGGCAACCTCTGGTACCTCAACTACTCGGATCGCCCCGCCTGCCGGATGACCGGGATGACGCGGTTCGCGACGTTCTGGGTCGAGGATGGCCGTATCGTCGCGCCGGTCGACGTGCTGCGCTTCGACGATACGATCTACCGGATGCTGGGCGAGAACCTCGAGGCGCTCACCCGCGAAACCGAGATGCGCATGGAGACCGGGACCTACCGCGAGCGCCAGCTGGGTTCGATGCGGCTGCCCGGCGCGCTGCTGAAGGAGCTCACCTTCACGCTCTGAAGCGCCCGCCCTGCCAGCCCTTCGGGATCGACGCCAGCAAGCGCTGCGTGTACGGCTCGCGCGGGTTGGCGTAGATCTCGTCGGAGTTCGCGATCTCGACCACCCGCCCCTCGCTCATCACCATGATCTCGTCGGCGATGTACTTGACCACCGCGAGGTCGTGCGAGATGAAGATGTAGGACAGCCCGAACTCGTCCTGCAGGTCGGCGAGGAGGTTCAGCACCTGCGCCTGCACCGACACGTCGAGCGCCGACACCGACTCGTCGCAGATCAGGATGTCCGGCTGCATCGTCAGGCAGCGCGCGATCGCGATCCGCTGCCGCTGCCCGCCCGAGAACTCGTGCGGGTACTTGTGGAACGAGGCCTCCGGCAGGCCGACCTTGCGCAGCAGCGAGTACCCGAGCTCGGTGCGCCCGGCGGCGTCGCCGCCGATGCCGTGGATCTCCATCGGCTCGGTCAGGACGTGGCCGACGGTGAACCGGGGGTTGAGCGACGCGTACGGATTCTGGAACACGATCTGGATCCGCCGCTTGTAGGCCATGAACTCGCGGGCCGACATGGCCAGGATGTCGCGACCCTCGAAGTACGCCTCGCCGGTGGTTGCCTCGTGCAGCCGCATCAGCGTGAGGCCCACGGTCGTCTTGCCGGAACCCGATTCGCCGACGAGGCCCAGCGTCTTGCCGCGCGGCAGCCGGAACGAGACGTCCCGGACCGCCGCGTGGTCGCGGTGCCCGAAGAGGCCGTCCCGCGAGCGGAAGACCTTGCCGAGGTTGCGGACCTCGAGGATGACCGGGTCGCCGGCGGCCACGCCGCGGCGGCGCTCCGCGTCGAGGCGCGGGTCGCGCGCGGCCGCCGGCGCACCGAGGAAGTCGTCGATGACCGGCAGCCGCAGCGGCCGGCGGTCGAGTCGCGGCCGGCACTGCAGCAGCGCTTGCGTGTAGGCGTCCCTCGGCGACTCGAACACCTCGGCGGCCGAACCCTGCTCGCGGATCTCCCCGTCGCGCATCACGACGACCCGGTC
>DATIUK010000075.1:0-3057 GCA_035466885.1 Casimicrobiaceae bacterium | reverse complement strand
GGGGGCGAAGAACGATCAGGGCAGCTGGATCTTGCCGCCTCCGAGGCCGCCGCCGCCGAGCCCGCCGGCGCCGCCCTGAGGAATGACGATCGACGACGACGCCTGGCGCCGCATCTCCTGCAGTTCGCGCATGGTGCGTTCGATGCCTTCCTTGGCGGCGGCCGCGTAGTTGGCCACCGCTTCGGCGAGGGTCCTGGCCTCGATGTCGAAGCCGATCGGGACCGGGCCCATGTTGGTGAGGATCTGCGCCTCCCCGGTGTAGAGCGTGGGGCGCGACGCATCGGGGGCGCCATCCGCCGTGACGGGGAGCATCACGCGCAGCGTGCCTGCCATCCGATCGGTGTAGATCTCCTCGCGGTAGAGGGCGGTGGGGTCGAGCGTCGGTTCGCCGGCGCGGCTGGAGGCGGGGGTGGCCATCGGGGATTCTCGCGGTGGATGGGACGAGGCGCGATTTTAGAACCTATCCGGCGATCCTGCACGGCTGCGGGAGGTCCGTTGCCACCGAGCCGGGCGCGGCGGCGGTCCGCGTCAATGGAACAGGTACGCGTCCATCGCCAGCGCGGCGCCTTCCAGCCCGCGGTGGACCCGCTCGACGCGTGGCGCCTCGCCGGCCGCGGCCCACACCAGCGGCAGCGGCAGGAAGTGTTCCTCGGTCGGATGGGCACGCGCGGCTTCGGGGGCGCGGCGCCGGTAGTCGTCGATCGCGTCCCGGTCGTTCGCCGCGAGTGCGCTTGCGATCCAGTCGGCGAATGCGGCGACGTAGGGCAGCGGCTGGGGCTGCCGCATCGTCGCCATCCAGTCGCGCAGGTTGTGCGTGACGTGGCCGGACCCGACGACGAGCACGCCGTCGTCGGCGAGGCTGCGCAGGGCGGCGCCCAGGTGGCGATGGTGCGCGACGCCGCGCTGCGGCTGCACCGACAGCTGGACGACCGGCACGTCGGCCTCCGGGTACATCCACTTGAGCGGCACCCACGCGCCGTGGTCGATGCCGCGGCAGCCGTCGATGCCGGCGGTGTGGCCGGCGGCCTTCAGCAGCGCCGCGGCCGTTTGCGCGAGCTCGGGGGCGCCCGGCGCATCGTAGCGAATCGCGTAGAGCTCGTCCGGAAAGCCGCCGAAGTCGTGGATGGTCGCGAGCTTGCGCGCGCCGGTCAACATCGGCAGCGAAGTCTCCCAGTGCGCGGACACCATCAGGACCGCCTTCGGGCGCGGAAGCCCCTGCGCGAGCGCGCCCCAGGCGCGGCTGGCGTCGGTTGCAGCGAGCGCGTGCATCGGCGAGCCGTGGGAGACGAACAGCGTGGGCAGTCGGGCCATGGTGCAGTGTGCCTCGTGGGTTCGGTTGGGAAGCACCCCGGGCGCGGGTCGCCGCGCCGGGGAAGTCACGCCGTACGCAGCTTCGGTGCCGGCTTCGTGGACAGCGCGTAGGCGCCTTCGCCGAGCAGCGCCTGCACGACGAGGGTCACCGTCCAGAACGCCGGGTATTCCCAGCCGCCGCCCTTGGCCGAGAACAGCCAGCCGTTGCCGACGTGCGCCCAGGTCGCGCCGAGCATGATCGGCACCAGGGCGAGCGCCACGGCGCGGACCTGCACACCGAGCACGAGCAGGACGCCGCCGACGAGCTCGGCGGCGAAGACGACGTAGCCGAGGAAGCCGGGCAGGCCCATCGAGCCGAAGAACTGCGCGGTTCCGGGCAGGGTGAAGACCAAGAGCTTGAGCAGTGCGTGGGCGATGAACATCACGCCCAGCGAGACGCGCAGGACCAGGGCGGCGAGCGCGGGTTGATTCGATGAATTCACGGCGGACTCCTTCGAGGTTGAGCGCCGGGTGGCGCGACAGGACGAAGTATCATGGTTGATCAGTTCGTGATAAATATGAAGTTCAAGGATATATTGTTGCAATATTCGGGATAATATGGCGTCGCCGTGGACAAGTTCGCCGCCCTGACCGTGTTCACCCGTGTCGTCGAGCAGGGGAGCTTCGTGCGCGCGGCCGACAAGCTCGGGATGTCGACATCGGCGGTGTCGCGTCACGTCAGCGACCTCGAGGCGCACCTCGCGACGCGGCTCCTCAACCGGACGACGCGCCGGCTGTCGCTGACCGAGAGCGGGCAGGCCTTCCATGAGCGCTGCGTGCAGCTCCTCGCCGACCTCGCCGAGGCCGAGGAAGCGACTTCGGCGACGACGCTGGTCCCGCGCGGCACGCTGCGGCTCACCTCGGCGATCACGTTCGGAATCCGCCACCTCGCACCGGCGCTGGCCGACTTCACCGCGCTGCACCCGCAGGTCGATTTCGACGTCGAGTTGTCGGACCGCACCGTCGACATCGTCGAGGAGGGGCTCGACCTCGCGGTGCGCATCGGCAGCATCGGCAGCCAGGCGCTGATCGCGCGCAAGCTCGCAACGACGCAGATGGTGCTGGTCGCGGCGCCGTCGTATCTCGCGCGCCGCGGCACGCCGCGCACGCACGCGGACCTCGCGGCGCACGCCTGCCTCACCTACGAGTACCTCGCGGGCCGCACCGTCTGGCGCCTGCGCGACCGCGCCGGCGTCGAGCACAGCGTCCGCGTCGGCGGCGCCGCGCACGCGAACAACGGGCAGTTCCTCGCGGCGCTCGCGGCCGCGGGCGTAGGCATCGCGCTCGAGCCCGACTTCATCGTCGCCCCGGAGATCCGGGCCGGCAGCCTCGTGCCGGTGCTGCCGGATTATGCCGCTCCGACGTCCGACATCGTCGTCGCCTATCCCAGCCGCCGCCACCTCTCGGCCAAGGTCCGCGTGTTCGTCGACTTCCTCGCCAGGCGGTTTGCCGGGGTGCCGGAGTGGGCGCTGCCGGGCGCCGCAGGCATGCGCCGCACGAACGTCGCTTCGTGACGGCCCGGCGGACTCAGACTGGCGGGAGCGCCGCGCGCGGATCCCGCCGGGCGAGGCGCGCAAGCAGATGGTCGACCTCGGCGCGCGTCGCCGCGGACATCGCCGTGGCGGGCCGCCGTTGCGCGGCCGAGGCGAGGATTCCACGGCGCTGCAGCACGTACTTGCGCACCGCGAGACCGACGCCGGGCTGCTG
>DATIUK010000074.1:0-3657 GCA_035466885.1 Casimicrobiaceae bacterium | reverse complement strand
GATCCCGCTCGCGATCGCACTGCGCGAGCGCCTGGGCGACCCGGGCTACGCGCTGGCCGTGGTCGCGCTGTTCGTCGTCGGCATTGCGGTGTCGGCGATCACCGCACGCGACCTCGGCGTCCCCGACCACGGATCGATCGTCTGGGACGAGGTCGTCGCCTTCCTGGCGGTGCTGTACTTCGTCGGCGAGGACTGGCGCTGGATCGCCGTCGCATTCCTGCTCTTTCGGTTCTTCGACATCGTCAAGCCGCCACCGATCCGCGCCGTCGACGCGGCACTGAAGAGCGGACTCGGCGTGATGCTCGACGACATCCTCGCCGCCGGGTACACGCTGCTCGCGCTGGCGGTGCTGCGCCGGGTGCTCGGCTGATGGATCCGCCGGCCCTCGCCGCGGTGCCCGCGCGCCGGATCGAGGAGGTCGGGCTCAACGCCATGCAGACGCAGCGGCAGTACTTCTACGACGGCTGGCTGCTGCGCGTGTCGCCGGGCAAGGCCAAGCGCGGCCGCAGCGTCAACGCCTTCTTCGGCTCGACGCTGCCGCTGGGCGCCAAGATCGACTACTGCGCCGCGCTGTACGGGCGCCTGGGCCTGCCGCTGCTGTTCCGGACCACGCCGTTCGACCAGCCGGCCGAGCTCGACGGCGCGTTGGCGGCGCGCGGCTTCGGGCGCTTCGACGAGACACTGGTGCAGGTGGTCGCACTCGACCGGCCGCCGGAGCTGCCGCCGGCCGGCTCCGATGTCACCGTGAGCGCGCCCGACGTCGACGCGTTCGTCGAGGCCGCGGGCGAGCTTCGCGAATCGCCGGCGATCCAGCGCGCGGCGCACCGGGAGCGGCTGCAGAATTCGCCGCTGCCGCGCCGCTGCGTCGTCGTGCGCGCCGGCGAGCGGATCGTCTGCACGGCGACGATCGCGCTGGAGGACGGCTTCGCCGGCGTGTTCGACGTTGTCACCGCCCCGCATGCGCGCGGCCAGGGCCTGGCCACGCTTGCCTGCGCGTCGCTGCTCGCCTGGGCCTGGGGGCGCGGCGCCCACCACGCCTACCTCCAGGTCGACGCCGGCAACGCGCCGGCGCTCGCGGTGTACCGCAAGTTCAACTTCGCGACCGCGTACACCTACGCGTATCGCGGGCTGCCCGACGAGGACCGATGAGGCCTCGCCGTGCCGTTCCAGGCTGCGAATTGGTCCCGCGCGGGGGGCAGCGCCCCGGCCGTGGCCGATGGGGGGCGCGATCGTGAACCGCGACGCCGACATCGGCGGCCTTGCCCTGCGCCTGGGCGAGCTGGCCCGGGAACGCGGCGTCGTCGTCGCCACCGCGGAGTCCTGCACCGGCGGCCTCGTCGCCGGCGCGATCACCGCGGTGGCCGGCAGTTCGGCGTGGTTCGATTGCGGCTTCGTGACCTACTCGAACGCCGCGAAGAGCGCATTGCTTGGCGTCCCGCCGGAGGTGATCGAGCGCAGCGGCGCGGTCAGCGAGGCGACCGCGCGGGCGATGGCGGCGGGCGCGCTGGCGCGCAGCGACGCGACGCTGGCGGTCGCGGTCACCGGCATCGCCGGCCCGGCGGGTGGCACCGCGGAGAAGCCGGTGGGCACCGTCTGCCTCGCCTGGGCGGCGCGCGACGGCGCGGTCGAGGCGACGACGCTGCACTTGTCCGGCGATCGCGAAGCGGTGCGCCACGCGAGCGTCGCGGCGGCCCTCGACGGGCTCGTCGGGCGCCTCGGGCGGCGCTGAAGGCGGGCGCCCGCGAGTCGCCGTTCCCGGCCGCAGGGGGCGGCTCCGCGGCGGTGGTCCGGCGCCGCCCGGCCGTTCGGCCTAGCTCGTCAGGGGGCTGGCATCGAACGATCGTTCTATGCCATAATCGGTCGCATTGACGGGTGACAGGGGTGATGCAGGCGCCAATCGGCGCTGCGCGTTGGCCCGGACCGCCCCGAAGTACCTGTCCCAACCCCTCATTCCGGGATCCACGATGGACGACAACAAGAGCAAGGCCCTCGCCGCCGCATTGACGCAGATCGAGAAGCAGTTCGGCAAGGGTTCGATCATGAAAATGGGCGATGCCCAGATCCAGAACGACCTGCAGGTGGTCTCCACCGGGTCGCTCGGCCTCGACATCGCACTCGGCGTCGGCGGCTTGCCGCGCGGCCGGGTGGTCGAGATCTACGGCCCCGAGTCCTCCGGCAAGACGACGCTGTCGCTGCAGGTCGTCGCGCAGGTGCAGAAGGCCGGCGGCACCGCCGCCTACATCGACGCCGAGAACGCGCTCGATCCCGTCTACGCGGGCAAGCTCGGCGTCAACGTCGGCGAGCTCCTCATTTCGCAGCCGGACACCGGCGAGCAGGCGCTGGAGATCGCCGACATGCTGGTGCGCTCCGGCGGCGTCGACATCATCGTCATCGACTCGGTCGCGGCGCTGGTGCCCAAGGCCGAGATCGAGGGCGAGATGGGCGACCAGCTGCCGGGTCTGCAGGCGCGGCTGATGAGCCAGGCGCTGCGCAAGCTCACCGCCAACATCAAGCGCGCCAACACGCTGGTGATCTTCATCAACCAGATCCGGATGAAGATCGGCGTGATGTTCGGCAATCCCGAGACCACCACCGGCGGCAACGCGCTCAAGTTCTACGCCTCGGTGCGCCTCGACATCCGCCGCATCGGCGCGATCAAGAAGAACGACGAGGTCATCGGCAACGAGACCCGCGTCAAGGTGGTCAAGAACAAGGTCGCGCCGCCGTTCCGCGAGGCCTTGTTCGACATCCTCTACGGCGAGGGCATCTCGCGGCACGGCGAGATCATCGAGCTGGGCGTCGCGCACAACATCATCGACAAGTCCGGTGCCTGGTACGCGTACAACGGCGAGAAGATCGGCCAGGGCAAGGACAACACCCGCGAGTTCCTGCGCGAGCATCCGGAGATGGCGACGGAGATCGAAGCCAAGATCCGCGCCGCCGTGGGCGTGCCGCAGCCCGGCGTGCTGCGCGCCAGGGGCGAGGGCCCGGCCGACGAATGACGGCGCGCGGCGCCGAGGGGACTGGGTCGCTGCGCGCGGGCCTGCGGGGCGACACCGGGTGACCGGATTCGGTCCGCCGCGCTCGCCCCGGCCGCCGCGCGAGCCGAAGACGCTCAAGGGGCGCGCAATCGGCATGCTCGCGCGGCGCGAATATTCGCGGGCCGAACTGCGCGACCGCCTGCTCGCCACCGGAGCCGGGCGCGACGAGTGCGAGTCGATCCTCGACGAATTGGCCGCGCTCGGCTTTCTTTCCGACGCCCGCTTTGCGCAGGCCGTTGTTCGCCAGAAGCAGGGCGGGTATTCCCGGCGCGCGATCGCCGGGACGCTGAAGCAGAAGGGCGTGGGCGCCGATGCGACGGAAGCCGCGCTCGCCGACCATCCGATCGACGACGCGGCCGCGCTCGTCGCGCTGTGGCGGCGCCGGTTCGGCCGTGCGCCGGCCGACGAGCGGGAAAAGGCGCGCCAGGTCCGCTTCCTGCAGAGTCGCGGCTTCGGGCTGTCGTCGATCCTGCGCCTTCTCCGTGAACCGCCGCCGGCCGAGGGAGAATAAGAGTTTGACCCCGGTTTCCCGGTTTCGTTGACGCCCGTCAAGGCGGAACGATGACCCCGCCGCGAGAATAGGCAACTGACTCGTGCTCCCGCGACCGGGAGCAAT
>DATIUK010000073.1:0-3778 GCA_035466885.1 Casimicrobiaceae bacterium | reverse complement strand
GGCGGTTTTGACAACGGCCGGGCCGCGCGGCTGAGGGTCAGGGCGTGAGGCGGGCGCGGCCCTTGGCGCGGCGGGCGGAGAGAACCTTGCGGCCCCCAACGCTCTTCATCCGCGCGCGAAAGCCGTGCGTGCGCTTGCGCTTGATGACCGAAGGTTGATAGGTGCGTTTCATGATCGGCGGCCTTGGGTGAAAAAGCCTTATATTCGAACACTTTATCTACCGCTCTGTCAACGTCGTCGCGCGCCGTCGCGGGTTCCCGCCGAAGCCGGCCTCTCCGGTGAACCCTTCCGCGGCGGCACCGCCGTCGGTCGGCCGGCGTCCGTCCGGGGCCGTCAGCCTGTGGATAACTTTTCCGCCAGCCGCTACAATGGGCCCTCGCCCGGCCGCTTGCGCTGCGGAGGAAACGAGCCCGCCGCGGCCCCTTTCCCCGCAATTCCCGCTCCCGCCCGGAACCGTTCGCCACGAACGCCTCCCGGCGACGTGCCCGCTTCCTGCTTCGATTCGCTCCGCGCAAGGTTTTCGTGACCACCCCCCCGGCATTCTGGCAGCGCTGCCTCGAGGCATTCAGCGCCGAACTGACGCCGCAGCAGTTCGGCACCTGGATCCGGCCGCTGGTGCTGGAGGATACGGGCAGCGGGTTCCGCCTGCTCGCTCCCAACCGCTTCGTCCTGCAGTGGGTGAAGGAGCGCTTCGCCGGCCGGATCGCCGAGCTCGCCGAGCTCACCGAGGGAAGGCCGGTCGACATCACCCTGGGGGTCGCCCCGGCGGGCGCCCGCCCGCCGGCGGCAGCGGCCGCGACCGAGGCTCCCGCCGTCCGGGCGGCCTTCGCGCCGGTCGCCGTGCCCGGGCCCCGCGAGCGCGCCGGCGGCCAAGGCCCCTTCCCGGCACGCCGGCACGAGTCGTCGAGCCTCAATCCGGACATGAGCTTTGCCAATTTCGTCTCCGGCAAGGCGAACCAGCTCGCCCGGGCCGCGGCGATGCAGGTCGCCGGCGCACCGACCTCCTACAACCCGCTGTTCGTCTACGGTGGCGTCGGCCTCGGCAAGACGCACCTCATCCAGGCGATCGGCAACGACATCCTCGGCCGGGACCCGGCGGCGAAGATCCGCTACGTCCACGCCGAGAGCTACGTCTCCGACGTGGTGCGCGCCTACCAGCACAAGTCCTTCGACGACTTCAAGCGCTACTACCGTTCGCTCGACCTGCTGCTGATCGACGACATCCAGTTCTTCAACGGCAAGAGCCGGACCCAGGAGGAGTTCTTCTACCTCTTCAACACGCTGCTCGAGGGCCACAAGCAGGTCGTGATCACCTGCGACACCTATCCGAAGGAGATCGCCGGAATCGAGGAACGACTCATCTCGCGCTTCGGCTGGGGCCTGACCGTCGCGCTGGAGCCGCCGGAGCTCGAGATGCGGGTCGCGATCCTGCTCGCCAAGGCGGCGGCCAGCGGGCAGAAGCTCGACGAGCAGGTCGCCTTCTTCCTCGCCAAGCACATCCGCTCCAATGTCCGCGAGCTCGAGGGCGCGCTGAAGCGGGTGATCGCCTACTCGAACTTCCACGGCCACGACATCACGCTCGCCGTGGCCAAGGACGCGCTGCGCGACCTCATCGCCGTGCAGAACCGGCAGGTATCGGTCGAGAACATCCAGAAGACCGTCGCCGACTACTACAAGATCCGGGTGTCGGACATGCACTCGAAAAAGCGCTCGCGGGCGATCGCCCGGCCGCGGCAGGTGGCGATGGCGCTGGCCAAGGAACTGACCCAGCTCTCGCTGCCGGAAATCGGCAGCAATTTCGGCGGCCGCGACCACACGACGGTGCTGCACGCCTGCCGCCAGGTCGCGAAACTGCGCGAGAGTGTGCCCGAACTCAACCACGACGTGAATTTCCTGCTGCAGGTGCTGCGCAACTGATCGGGCGGCAGGTGTGACGGTCAGTGCTTTCTTTCCGGGCGGGAACGCCGTTTTGTCCTGGAAAAGAAGGGGTTTCCAGTCTATAATTTGTGGATTAAGCGACTATTTGGCCGGACGGCAAAAAAGCCCCCAATCCATCCACGGTCCCGCCGGTCGTTATCCACAGGGTGCAACTGCCATCAACCATCTGATAGCGCGCCGCTTTTCGCATTCATACCGGATTCCTGGCGGCTCCTATTAGCTGTTAATCGGTTTATACAATGCAACTAAAGCAAATCGCCCGCGATGCACTGTTGAAACCGCTCCAGGCCGTATCCGGCATCGTCGAGCGACGGCACACGCTGCCGATACTCGCCAATGTGCTCATCGAGCACCGCGACGGCGAGCTGTTCGTGACGGCGACCGATCTCGAGATGCAGATCACCGCGCGCGCCGCGCTGCCGGGCAAGGAAAGCCAGGCGGTCACCGTCGCCGCCCGCAAGCTGCAGGACCTCTTGCGCGCGTTGCCCGAGGACGCGACCCTCAACGTCGATGCGGCCGGCAGCAAGATGACCGTGCGCGCCGGGCGCTCGCGCTTCAACCTGCAGACGCTGCCGGCGGCCGACTACCCGCGGATCGGCGTCGGCCAGGACCAGGTCCAGCAGCTCTCGCTGCCGCAGCGCGACCTGCGCTCGCTCATCAAGGCGGCCGAGTTCGCGATGGCGCAGCAGGACATCCGCTACTACCTCAACGGCATGCTGCTGGTCATCGACCAGGACTCGCTGCAGGCTGTCGCGACCGACGGGCACCGGCTGTCGTGGGCGAGCCTCAAGGTCGAAGGCGACTACCAGCGCCGTGAAGTCATCCTGCCCCGCAAGACCGTGCTCGAGCTCGGCAAGCTGCTCGCCGATGCCGACGACCCGGTCGCCATCGACGTGCTGACCAACCAGGTCCGCTTCGCGTTCGGCGGCATCGAGCTCGTGAGCAAGGTCGTCGACGGCAAGTTCCCCGACTACAACCGCGTGATCCCCACCGGACACACCAAGTCGATCGAGCTGCCGCGAACCGAACTCCTGGCCGCGCTGCAGCGGGCGGCGATCCTCTCCAACGAGAAATTCCGCGGCGTGCGGCTGGTGCTGGGCGGCGGCGTGCTGCGGATCGTGTGCAGCAACAGCGAGCAGGAGGAGGCCGAGGAGGAGATCGAGGTCGACTACCGCGGCGACGCGCTCGACATCGGCTTCAACATCACCTACCTGCTCGACGTGCTCCAGAACCAGCCCGTCGAGCGCGTCCAGCTCGCGTTCGGCGACGCCAACTCGAGCGCCCTGATCACGATTCCGGAGCGCGACGACTACAAGTACGTCGTCATGCCGATGCGCATCTGACCGACCGCGCCCGCCCCCGGGCGGGCACAGCGGCGTCGCCGGCCGCCGGCCCGGCGCCGCGACCGGCGCGCACCGCGCCGCGATCCAACCGAAGGTTGCAATGATTCCTGCAGAGAGCAAGCCCGCCAGCAGCGGAGAAGACTACGACTCGTCGAGCATCAAGGTATTGAAGGGGCTCGACGCGGTGCGCAAGCGCCCCGGGATGTACATCGGCGACACCTCCGACGGGACGGGCCTGCACCACATGGTGTTCGAGGTCCTCGACAACGCGATCGACGAGGCGCTCGCCGGCTGGTGCGACGACATCAAGGTCGTCATCCACGCCGACAACTCGGTGTCCGTCGTCGACAACGGCCGCGGCATCCCGACTGACGTCAAGGACGACGACGAGTTCAAGCGCTCGGCCGCCGAGATCGTGATGACGGAGCTCCACGCCGGGGGCAAGTTCGACAACAACAGCTACAAGGTGTCCGGCGGTCTGCACGGAGTCGGTGTCT
>DATIUK010000072.1:0-8877 GCA_035466885.1 Casimicrobiaceae bacterium | reverse complement strand
CGCGTGGCTTCTTCCGGCCCGAGCGTGGCGCCCGAGCCGCCGGCGTCGGCCGACCACGCGGTGTGCACATGCGAGTCGCCGAAGTAGGGGCGATCGGGGTAGCGGCGCCCTGCGTAGGGCGAGTAGCCGGGTTCCTTGTGGAACTTGCTCGGGTCGGCCGGGCGTACGTCGCCGATGTCGGCCGACAGACTGCCGGCACCCGTGGCTGCGCCACCCAGTTGCACGGTCTGCGGCTCTTCCGCCACGGGCTTAGCGGCGGATGCGGCGCTCGGGGCCGCAGGCGCCGACGCCTGAACCACTGCGGCCGGCGCTTTCGTCGGCGGTTCCGCGGCCGGGCCGCAGCCGGCCAGCAAGACTGCCGCCACCGGGCCCCAGAAGTGTCTCAGGTCAGTGCTGCGCATGGCTCGGCTCCATGGGTGAGTTCAGTTTGGCCGATACTGTATCCCACGTCGATTCTTGTGCCAAACGTGTCGCCAACCGTGCCGCGGACGGGCTGGAGCCAGCGGCAGCGCGCGGGCCTGCAAGCCCAGGTACGTAAATACTTCTCGATGACCCGAGCGTCCAGCATCGCAGCGATGATGTTGACCCGCCTGGAAGCTGCCGGCCGTGAGCGACAGCTTGTGGCCGGGAGCAGTCCGTCAGGCCGCCGCCAGCATGCGTCGCTGCCATGCCTTGCGTCCTTCCTCCAGCGCCCACATCAAAGCTGCGCCGGCCAGAGCCAGCAGCCACGGTTCGACGCCAATGGGGGCGGTGCCGAACAGCCAATTGCCGGCCGGCGTATAGATGATGAGCAGGATCACCGCCAACTCCGCGGCCAGCCCCAGCAGGATGTAACGGTTGTCGAACAGCCCTACGGACAGCGATGAGTTGGTCGGGTGACGGCACAGGAAGACATTCATCATCTGCATCACGACGATCGTTGCGAGGCAGGCGGAGGTCGCCTGCAGATACAGCGGATCCTCGCGGCCGAGGCTGACGCCATATTGCCAACCGGCGGCGTACAGCACGAAGAAGAACACGGCCATTGCCGCCGCCGCTTCCAGCACGCCGAGAAAGAGGTAAGCGCGGGCCAGCAGGCCCCATGACAGCAGTCGCTCGCCGCGTGCCCTGGGCGGGCGTTGCATCACTGCCGGATCAGGCTTCTCCGCGCCGAGGGCCAGCGCCGGCAGCATGTCGGTGCCAAGGTCGACAGCGAGGATCTGGATGATGGTCAGCGGCAACGGAATGCGGAACAGAACAAAGGCCAGGTACGGCACCAGTTCCGGAATGTTCGAGCTGAGAATATAGGTGAGGAACTTGCGGATGTTGTCGAACACCGCGCGTCCTTCCTCGATGGCCGCCACGATGCTGGCGAAGTTATCGTCGAGCAGGATCAGGTCGGCAGCCTCCTTGGCCACGTCGGTGCCCCCAATGCCCATGGCGATGCCGATGTCCGCCATCTTCAGGGCCGGGGCATCATTGACGCCGTCACCGGTGACGGCGACGACCTCGCCCTTCGACTTCAGGGCCTCGACGATCAGCATCTTCTGCTCGGCGGCGACACGGGCAAAGATGATTTCGTCGGCGTCGAGTGCCAGCTGCAGTTGTGCCGGCGAGATCGAGCGCAGTTGGTCGCCAACGACAACCACGGGCGCTTCGGTTTTCACCAGTCCGATCTGGCGCGCAATCGCGAGCGCGGTATGCGGATGGTCGCCCGTCACCATGATGATGCGCACGCCGGCCCTTGCGCAGCGTGCGATGGCATCCGGCACTTCGGCACGCGGCGGATCCTCCAGCCCCACGAGCCCCGCCAGCGTCATGCCCTGCTCCGCGCTCGGCATATCGCCCTCGACAGCGCAATGGGCGAAGGCGAGAACGCGCAGTCCGGCATCAGCCATCTGCCGCTGCGCCGCCAGCAGGCGGGTTCGCGCCACCGGATCGAGCGGCGCGATGCCGGCGTCGAAGTGGACGAAATCGCAGGCGGCAAGGACCGTCTCCGGCGCGCCCTTGCAGTAGAGCATGCGGCCCGCAGGCGTCGCGCACAGCACCGACATGCGCTTGCGGTCGGTGTCGAAGGGAATCTCGTCGAGCCGCCGGTGCTTCGCAAGCTCGCCGGCTACACGCCGTCCCATGCCGACAAGTGCCACCTCCATCGGGTCGCCCAGCAGTTTGCGCTGACCCTGCTCGTCGGTTTCCTTCAGGCTGTGGCACAGCGCGGCATTGACGAACAACTGGCGGTGGTCATCGGTCAGGCGCGGGTGGACGGCAAGGTCGGCAAAGTCGACAAACCCGCCACCCAGCCACAGGCGCTGTACCGACATGCGGTTCTGCGTCAGCGTTCCGGTCTTGTCGCAGCAGATCGTCGTCGTCGAACCCAGCGCCTCGACAGCAGGCAGGTGGCGCACCAGGGCATTGCGCTTGGCCATGCGCTGTGTGGCCATCGCGAGCGAGAGCGTGACCGTCGGCAGCAGTACTTCCGGGACGTTGGCCACGATGATGCCTATGGCAAACAGCAGGTTCGCCCACAGCGGCAAGCCCAGGGCCTGACCGATGAAGAACAGCACGACGCCCAGGCCCGTGGCAAGTGCCGCAACGATGCGAGAAAGGTGCGCAATTTCCCGCTGCAGCGGGGAGGAGTCCTTGCCGACCGTTTGCGTGAGATGAGCGATCCTGCCGAACTCGGTCCGCATCCCGGTGGCGTAAACCACCGCGCGCGCCCGGCCCCACACGACCGACGTGCCGGCCAGCACGACGTTCTTTGCGTACAGGGGCGACTCCTCGGAACTCGGCTCGGTATTGCGCGCCTTGGGCAGGGACTCGCCGGTGACCGTCGCGGTGTTCACCCGCAATCCGAAGGCCTCGATCAGGCGGCAGTCGGCCGCAACGAGGTTGCCTTCCTCCAGCAGCACGATGTCGCCCGGCACCAGATCAGTTGCAGGCAACTCCACGACCTGGCCGCCGCGCAGCGCCTGCGCTTTCGGCGGCAGCAGCTGGCGCAGCGCGGCCACGGCCCGTTCGGCCTTGTATTCCTGCCAGAAGGAAAAGATTCCATTGACGACGATGACGCCGACGATGGCGACGCCGAGGCCGGCCATTCCCTGGCCCGGATCAAAGTGTTCGGCAAGAAAGGCCAGTGCGGCACCGATCCACAGAATGATCGCGAAGAAGTGCGTGAACTCGCGGGCGAAGCTGAGCAACAGCGATTCGCGGCCGACCTCCTCGATATGGTTCGGTCCGAACTGCGCCAGGCGGCGTACCGCCTCAGCCGCAGTCAAGCCGGCAGCCGTGGTCTTCAGGCTGGCGAGAGACTGCTCGGCACTAAGACCATGAATCCGCATTGAACGTGGCTTGACGCTAGCTGATGGCCAGTGGCCTGCTGGAGTTGCCTCAGGGTGAACGCGCAGTCTCACGCCCTGTGGCGGCGTCAGCATCCAAGGGATTCTCACCTCGCGGCGCAACGGCGGCAATTGGCCGATACCGTCAGTCGGATGGCGGCGACCGAACGGCTGGTCGTCCGGGAAAACGTTCGGAACACCAACGTTGGGCGTTCAGCCGAGAGCGGTCGGAAGGCCATCCGCGCTAACCGAAGTGGTCAGATTGCTGGCGACGCCGGTCGGTCTGCCTAGCTGCCACTGTGCAACTGCTACGGCGGTCGGGGGCAATTTCCTGGCGGTTTGGAGCGGTCGCCCGAGCCGGCGCATCGCGGCGCCCGGTCCCGCGGGCCCCGACCCTCGATTTGAACGCCGCACCGGATTCCGGATACCCTTCGTCTTTGCCCACGAACTCCCGCACCGATGACCTCCTCACCTTCGCCTGACACCCCCACCGCCGTGGTCGAACTCGATGCCGCGGCCTTCAACGCCCGCATCGATGGCCATCCGCTCGCCATCGTCGACTTCTGGGCGCCGTGGTGCGCGCCCTGTCGATCGTTCGCCCCGGTGTTCGAAGCGGCGTCGGCGCGACACCCGGACCTGCTTTTTGCCAAGGTCAACACCGAGAACGAGCAGGGGATCGCCGCGCACTTCGGCATCCGCTCCATCCCGACGCTGATGATCTTCCGCGAGAACATCGTAGTCTTTGCCGAGGCCGGCGCGCTGCCCGCGTCGGCGCTGGAGGAGGTCATCGCCGCGGCGCGGGCGCTCGACATGGACAAGGTGCGCGAGGAGATCGCCGCGCAGGAAGCCCCCGGCGCCGCGGCGCCCTGAAGATCCGGCTGCGGGCCACGGAAACGACCCAGGCGCCATCGACGGCAGGCACCCGATGGGCTTCCTGCTGCTCGTTCCCGATTTCCTGCTCATCGTCGGCGGCGCGCTGCTGCGCCGCCACGCGCACTTTCCGACCGAGTTCTGGGCCGGGGTCGAGCGGCTGGTCTACTACGTCCTCTTCCCGGCGCTGCTGTTCCGCGCGCTGGCGACGGCGCCGCTGCCCGCCTCCGGCACCGCGACGTTCCTCGCCGTCGGCGTCGGCTTCACCCTGGGCGGCATGCTGCTCTCGGCGCTCGGTCGGCCGCTGCTGCGCCTTGACTCGCCGACCTTCGCCGCCTGCTTCCAGTGCGGCTTCCGCTTCAACACCTACATCGCACTGGCGATTGCCAGCCGGCTCGACCCGGCGGCGGGCGTCGCGCTGCTGTCCGCGTTGCTCGGCCTGCTGGTGCCGCTGGTCAACATCGCTGCGGTCACCGCGCTCGCACAGGGTCGCAGCGCGCGCGTGGCGCTGGAGATCGCGCGCAACCCGCTGGTCATCGCCTGCGCCGCCGGGCTCGGCTGGCGCGCGACCGGGCTGCCGCTGCCGGCGATTCCCTTGCGCGTGCTCGAGCACCTCGCGACCGCAGCGCTGCCGCTCGGTCTGCTCGCGGTCGGTGCCGGCCTGCGCTTCGGCGGCCACGCGCTGCCCCCGGCAGCCGTGGCGTGGTGGACCGGCGTCAAGCTGCTGGCGATGCCGGCACTCGCGCTGGCGCTGGCCCGGCTCGCGGAGTTGCCGTCGCCGGCGTTCGAGGTCGCGGTGATGATGGCCGCGGTGCCGACGGCACCCTCGGCCTACATCCTGGCGAGCCAGATGAACGGCCGCGGCGCCCCGGTGGCGATGGTGATTTCGACCGGGACGCTCTTCGCCGGCATCACGCTGCCGCTCTGGCTCGCCATCGTGACCTGACACCCCGTCGCCGGGCGCGGGGTCACTGCCGGTTGCGCTGCAGGAAATCGGCGACGATCCCCTGCTGGCTCCTCTCGATCGCCGCATCCAGCGAGCGGTCGGACGGGTCGTACTGCCTGGCCTTGCGCAGGGCGCCGAGAGCCTCCTGGTGCGCGCCGACCGCCTGGGCGGCGAGGCCGTAGCAACGCCACGCCTCCGCGCTGGCGAGGTCGAGGTCGGCCCAGGCCCGGCACAGCTCCATCGCCCGCCGCGCGTTGCCGGCGCGCAGCTGGCGCAGGCCTTCCGCCGACAGGCCGGCAATGCGCGCCTTGCGCTCGTTGAACTGCGCGGCAAGCTCGGGATCGATCGGCTCGCCCGAAGCGCCGGGCCGTGGCCGCTGCGCGCTGGAGATGGTCCCCGCGGCGACCGGGGGCGGGCGCTGGGTCAGGCTCGGCAGCACGCCGCCGATGCCGCCGGGGAAGAGCGACTCCAGCACCGGCAGCGACGGAATCACCCGCGCCTGCGCCCACGCGATCGTCTGGGTCGTCGGCTGGTGCCACGCGACCGCGTAGAGCCAGAGCATCGCCGCGAGCCCGCACACGCCGGTGGTGAGGTTCAGCACCCCAGGCGGGCCGTGCGTGACCAGGCAGTCCTCGGCCTTGTCCCAGGCCGTCTCCTGGCGCTGGGCGAGCTGCTCGTAGGACAGCGCGATCAGGAAGGGCGCCAGCAGCGGGAACCCGGCGCCCATGCCCTCCCACCACAGGCGGAACGCGCGTCGCAGCGCGCGATCGAGCTGCGCCCGCATTTCGCGCGACGCGTAGGCATCGGAGATCGAGAACTGGATGTAGCAGCCGAACAGCCACTTGCCGGGTGTCGTCTGCAACGACGCGATCAGCAGCGCCTCGACGGGAATCCAGGTGCCGGTGATCAGCACCGGCGCCAGCAGCGGATGGGTGAGCCAGGCCAGCACCGGCTCGGGCAGCACGCCGATCGACTTGAGCTCGGACAGGAGCAGCGCCAGCACGAGGCCCAAGAGCGCGTAGTCGAACAGCCGTGCGCCCAGGCGCGACCACGGGCGCGACTCGCTGGTCCGCCCCGATTTCGCGCGCTCGAGTTCCGCCATCCGCAGCTGGAAGATCCAGCTCGCGTCCTCGGGCGGCTGCTCGGCGCCGAGGAACACGCTCTTCTCGCGCCGCCAGTTGAGGATCGCGAGGTCGGTGTGCGGCGGCGGCACCTGGACGAACTGCCGCCCTCGCCACCACGCGAAGCCGTGGACAGCCCCGTAGACCAGCGCCAGGCCGATGAGCGTCAGCGTCAGCCAGACCAGCACCTGCTTGGCGAGCAGCACGGCATTCTCGGGCGTGACGAAGACGATCGCGGCGGCGATGAAGCCGCCGAAGAGAACGCACACCGCGACGGTGAGCAGCGTCGAGCGCCCGAACGATGCAACGCGCTCGGTCAGCCCCGGGTGATGGAACACGCGCTCGGGCTTGGGGTCCGCGTCGCCGAAGCGCTCCTCGAAGAGTTCCTCGGGCGACGGCGCCGACACCGGCGCGTGGACGTCGCTGCCCTCCGCGTCGTCCGCGACGGCGCTGGAGACGACATGGGCGATCCGATCCTCGGTCGGGCTCGCAGCCAGCGCGAGCTCCTGGTCGTAGCGGGCCCTGCGGTCCGGATCGCTCAGGATCCGGCTCGCGTGGTTGATGAACCGCAGCGCCTCCTCGACGTTGCCGTGGCCGTCGCGGGTCTTCGCGTAGTACTTGCGGATCACGCGCCGCAGCGCGTCGCGCACTTCCTCGTCAGGCGCGTTCTGCGCAATGCCCAGCGCTTCGTAGAGGGTGGCCTTCATCGCGCGGCTTGCCCGGACGGCAACGGCGGCGCGGCATGGCGGCTCCGGTACGATCGGCACGAAACGGCCTGCCGGCTGCCGATGGCGGCAGCGCGCGCCTGCAACGCGGCGGCGTCCTGGGCTTCGATGTCGGGCATGGTGGGATAGTGTACCCGGCGATCCTCGCGCCGATACCTGTCGGCGGAACCAAGCAAGAAGTGCGCCGCTCATCCCGGCGTCGTCGAAGCCGGCGCCGCGCTTTGAGGTGGCGCAAGACAAAAGCCGGGCGAACCCGGCTCTCATCTGCAGCAATCCGCTGCGCGCCTGTGCGGTGGCGCGCGCGATCCGGCGGCGCCGGCTACTCGGCCTTCTTCTCGCGATGCAGGTGCGAGAGCTTTTCGCGGATCCGCGCCGACTTGCCCGAGCGGTCGCGCAGGTAGTAGAGCTTGGCGCGGCGGACGTCGCCGCGGCGCTTGACCTCGACGCTGGCGATCAGCGGCGAATAGGTCTGGAACGTGCGCTCGACACCCTCGCCGCTCGAGATCTTGCGCACGACGAACGACGAGTTGAGACCGCGGTTGCGCTTGGCGATCACGACGCCTTCGTAGGCCTGGACGCGCTTGCGCTCGCCTTCGACGACGTTGACGTTGACGATCACGGTGTCGCCCGGCGCGAAATCGGGGACGGTCTTGCCCAGGCGGGCAATCTCTTCCTGCTCCAGCTTTGCGATGAGGTTCATGCTGCCATTCTCCATGGTTCGATGGCCGTTGGCCTTTCGTGCAGCGCAGGGCGCCCCCTGATGCACGCGTTTCTCGTTCGATGCCCCCATTGCCGGGCATCCTTCCGCCGCAGCCTGGTCGCGACCGCCGCCCGCCCTCCGGCGCGCTTCGGCCGCTACTGCTGCGCTGCTGCCTGCGCTTCCCGCCGGAACTCGGCGAGCAGCGCCTCTTCTTCCTTCGTCAGCGTCCGTGCGGCCAGGAGCTCCGGCCGCCGCAGCCACGTCCTGCCCAGCGCCTGCTTCAGCCGCCAGCGGCGGATCGCCGCGTGGTTGCCCGACAGCAGGACGTCGGGTACCGCTTCGCCGCGGTCGCTCTCGGGCCGCGTGTAGTGCGGGCAGTCGAGCAGTCCGGCAGCAAACGAGTCCTGGGCGGCCGACTCGGCATCGTTGAGCACGCCGGGCACAAGCCGCACCATCGCATCCATCAACATCAGCGCCGGCAACTCGCCGCCGGACACCACGAAATCGCCCACGGCGATCTCTTCATCCACTTCCCGCGCGAGCCAGCGCTCGTCGATCCCTTCGTAGCGGCTCGCCACCACCGCGTACGCCACGCGGTCGGCGTCGGCCGTCAGCGCCGCCACCCGCGCATGGGTGAGCGGCCGGCCGGACGGCGAGAGGTGGATCGTCCACGACCGCTCGTAGCCGGCTTCCCGCTGCGCCGCACGCGCCGCGCCGAGCGCCGCGGCCAGCGGCTCGCCCAGCATCACCATCCCCGGTCCACCGCCGTACGGCCGATCGTCGACTGTCCGGTAGTTGTCGGTCGCGAAATCCCGCGGATTCCACGTTCCGAGCTGCCACAGTCCGCGCTCGCGCGCCCGCCCGATGACGCCGAACCCGGCCGCGTGCTCCACCATCTCCCGGAACAGCGTGACGACGTCGAAGCGCATGCCGCGTTTCCGGGTGCCGCTGCCGGCACCTTTCAGTAATCCTCGCCCCAATCCACCACGACCCGCCGTTCCGCGAGGTCGACGGCATCGACGACCGCCGCGACGTAGGGAATGAGGCGTTCCTCCGTCGCCGCCGCTCCCGCCCGCGTCACCCGCAACAGCGGATGCGCGCCGAAATCGGCCACTTCGACCACCCGCCCGAGCACGACACCCGCGCGGTTCACCACCTCCAGCCCGACGAGATCGGCCTGGTAGATCTCGCCGGCGCCCGC
>DATIUK010000071.1:0-5734 GCA_035466885.1 Casimicrobiaceae bacterium | reverse complement strand
ACGCCCGCGGCGCTACAGCCGCCGATGGGCGCGCCACCCGCACTCCGTAACCTGCCGCACGCACCCTTTCCAACCAGGCCGCCGGCATTATCGCCGGCGGCCTTTTGCTTGGACGTCTGCCTATAATCGCCGGTCGGTCTTCCCGGGGGGAAGTGCATGCGTGGCCGGATCGTCTGCTTGCTGCTGGCGCTGTTCTCGGCCGCGTCGGCTGCCGACGAGAGCCCGGTCGGCATCTCCGGCGTCGAGACCCCCGACGTCAAGCTCTACTACTACGACTACCTCGGCAACATCGCGCCGCTGGCAGTCCGAACGTTCACCAACGCGCGCGAATGGCAGCGCCGGGTGTTCGGCTGGTCGCCATCGGAGCCGACGACGGTGCTGCTGCAGGACTTCGCGGACTACGGTAACGCACTGGCGTACGCCGCACCGCGCGGCACGCTGATCATCGACGTCGCGCCGCTGTCGCGCGCGTTCGAGACGAGCCCCGCCAGCGAGCGCATGTACTCGACGATGAACCACGAGCTCGTCCACGTGGTGCAGAGCGACATCGCGAACGAGGAAGACCGGCGCTGGCGGAAGTTCTTCCTCGGCAAGGTGCCGGCGCAGTCGAAGAACCCCGAGACGCTGCTCTACAGCTACCTCACGATCCCGCGCTTCACCGCGCCGCGCTGGTATTCCGAGGGCGGCGCCGTCTTCCTCGAGACCTGGATGGCCGGCGGGCTGGGCCGCGCCCAGGGAGGCTACGATGAGATGGTCTTCCGGACGATGGTGCGCGACGACGCGCACTTCTACGATCCGCTGGGCCTCGTGTCGCGCGGCACCAAGGTCGACTTCCAGACCGGGGCGAACGCCTACCTCTACGGCGGCCGTTTCTTCACCTGGCTTGCCTACGCGCATTCTCCCGAAAAGGTCATTGCCTGGATCAAGCGGGACGAGGGGAGCGAGCGCTACTACGCCGACCAGTTCCGGCAGGTCTTCGGGATCCCGCTCGATCGCGCCTGGCAGGACTGGATCGACTTCGAGCACGAGTTCCAGAAGAGGAACCTCGCCGCGGTGCGCACGTTCCCGATCACCACGCAGGCGAAGCTCTCCACCCGGGCACTCGGGTCGGTGTCGCGGCTGCACTACGACGAGGCGACCGGGATGCTGTACGGCGCCTTTCGCTATCCCGGAGTCGTCGAACACGTGGGTGCGCTCGACACCCGCGACGGGACCGTCCGCCGGCTCGCGGACATCAAGGGCGCGATGCACTACATGGTCGCGTCGTTCGCCTACGACCCGGGCTCCGGCACGGCGTTCTACACCGAGAACAACTCGGCGCTGCGCGATCTCAAGGCCGTCGACGTCAAGACCGGCGAGGTTCGCACGCTGCTCGAGCAGGCGAGCATCGGCGAGGTCGTGTTCAATCCGGCGGATCGATCGCTGCTGGGGGTGCGCCACCTGTACGGCCTGGCCACGCTGGTGCGCATCCCCTATCCGTACACGGAGTGGAAGGAGATCCACACCTTCCCCTGGGAACACGTGCCTTCCGACCTCGACATCTCGCGCGACGGGCGGCTCCTTTCTGCGTCGGTCAGCGACGACAAGGGCGACCAGTTCCTGCGCGTGTGGCGCCTCGACCGGCTCCTGGCGGGTGACGTGACGCCGTTGAGCGAGTACGGCTTCGGCCAGTCGGTGCCGGAGAGTTTCGTGTTCTCCCCGGACGGTCGTTACCTCTACGGCAGCAGCTACTACACCGGCGTGTCCAACATCTTCCGCTACGAGATCGCCAGCGGCGAGATCGAGGCGGTCTCCAACGCCGAGTCGGGTTTCTTCCGCCCGGTGCCGCTGCCCGACGGGCGGCTCGTCGTCCTCGCCTACACCGGCGAGGGCTTCGTGCCCGCGATCATCGAGGCGCGCCCGATCAAGGACGTCAGCGCGATCCGGTTCCTCGGGACCGAAGTGGCCGAGAAGTACCCGGAGGTGAAGTCGTGGCAGGTGCCGGGGCCCGCCACCGTCGACGAGGAGAAGCTGATCACGCAGCGGGGCCCCTACCGGCCGCTCGCGAATCTCGAGCTCGTCAACGCCTTTCCGGTGGTGCAGGGCTACAAGAACTCCGTCGCGCTCGGCTACCGCTTCAACTTCGAGGACCCGCTGCAGTTCACGAGCCTGGCGGTCACGACGGCCTACTCCCCGTGGACCGACCTTCCCGCCAACGAACGCGGTCACGTCGAGATCGCCGGCCGCTACGAGTTCTGGCGTGCCGCCCTGTCGTTGAACCGCGCCGACTTCTACGATCTGTTCGGCCCCACCAAGCGCAGCCGCAAGGGGTACGCGGCCAAGCTGGGCTACGACTTGCCGCTGATCTACGACAAGCCGCGGCGGCTGGACCTCAACGTCGACCTCGCCTACTACGCCCAGATCGACACCCTGCCCAACGCCCAGAACATCAGCACCAGCTTCACCCGCCTCTTCACCAGCGAAGTCGGCCTCCGCTACACCGACGTGCGGCGCTCGCTCGGCGCGGTCGACGACGAGAAGGGCACCAAGTGGGCGCTCGTCTACAACGGCAACCGCGTCAGCGGCACGCTGACGCCGCAATTCCACGGCGAGCTCGATCTCGGCTTCGCGCTGCCGCTCGAGCATTCGTCGGTCTGGCTGCGGACCGCCGGCGGCATCGCCAACGGCGACCGCAACAGCACGGTGGCCAATTTCTATTTCGGCGGCTTCGGCAACAACTACGTCGACGACAAGGCGATCAAACGCTACCGGGAGTTCGAATCGTTCCCGGGCTTCGCCATCGACGAGCTCAGCGCGCAGAAGTTCGTGCGCGAGATGGTCGAGTTCAACGCGCCGCCCCACGTGTTCGAGTCCGCCGGGGCGCCGGGGCTCTACCTCCAGTGGCTGCGGCCCTCGCTGTTCGCCGCCGGGCTGTGGTCGGACCCCGGCAATCCGGCGCTGCGCAACGGCTACGCGAGCGTGGGCGGGCAGGCCGACCTCCACTTCAGCATCCTGCACCGCTACGACATGACGCTCTCGCTCGGCTACGCCGTCGGCTTCCAGGGCAGGGAGCGCGCGGGCGGCGAGTGGATGATCTCGCTCAAGATCATGTAGGCCTGGCACCGACCGCATGGCCGCCGACATCATCGCCCACACGGTGGCGGGCCTCGCGCCCGTGCTGTGCTTCCTCGCCGCGTTGCTCTACCTCGACAGCTACAAGCTGGTGCCGATGCGTTCGGTCATCGCCGTTGTCGCTTGCGGGCTGGTGGTTGCGGGCGGCTGCTACTTCGTCAACGGCCTGCTGCTGGGCTGGTCGGGGGTCGAGCTCGGCACCTACACGCGCTACGCCGGCCCAGTGGTCGAGGAACTCGGCAAGGCGCTGGTCGTCGTCGCCTTGATCCGCGCGCACCGGATCGGCTTCCTGGTCGACGCCGCGATCTACGGCTTTGCCGTCGGCGCCGGCTTCGCGATCCTCGAGAACGTCTGGTACCAGGTCCTCGTGCCGGACGCGGGCCTCGGCCTCTGGATCGTGCGCGGCTTCGGCACCGCGATCATGCACGGCGGGACGACCGCGATCCTCGCGGTGACGGGGCTGGCACTCCTGGAGCGGGGCGAGCGCAGCGATGCGGCCGCACTCCTTCCCGGGTACGCGCTCGCCGTCGTGCTGCACGCCGGGTACAACCAGCTGGTGGCCTCGCCGCGAGCGGCGACCCTCGCCGTCCTGCTGGTGCTGCCGGCGCTGCTGTTCTGGGTCTTCCGGCGCAGTGAGCGGAGCACGGCCGACTGGCTCGGCCAGGGCTTCGACGCCGACGCCGCGATGCTGGAGACGATCAACTCCGGGAGCTTCGCGGACTCGCCGGCCGGCCGCTACCTCCATTCGCTGAAGCGCCGCTTCAAGGGGCCGGTCGTGGCCGACCTCCTGTGCTACCTGCGGCTCCACACCGAGCTCGCACTGCGCGCCAAGGGCATCCTGATGATGCGCGAGAACGGATTCGACAGCCCGATCGACGACGAAACCCGGGCCAAGTTCGACGAGTTGCGCTACCTCGAGAAGAGCGTGGGCAAGACCGGGCTGCTTGCGGTTCGCCCGCTGCTGCGCATGAACCGCAAGGCGATGTGGCAGCTCTACTTGCTGGAGAGCTAAGGCCGGTTCGCGCCTGCTGCCATGGCGTGAACGGCCCCCGATGATCGACGCGACGGCCGTCAGCCAGGACCGCCGACCGGGCAACTCAGCGCGGACCGGCGGCGGCCAGCGCGTTGGCGAGGCGCACGAAATCGGCGACGGCGAGGGTCTCGCCGCGCGCCGAAGGGTCGATGCCGACGGCGCGCAGCGCGGCCTCGGTGCACAGTCCGCCGAGCGCGTTGCGCAGCGTCTTGCGGCGCTGCGCGAAGGCGGCGGTGACCACCCGCGCGAAGAGCGCTTCGTCGACGATGGCCGGGCGGCCGGCACCGAGCGGCGTCAGCCGGGCCACCGCCGAATCGACCTTCGGCGCCGGCGAGAACGCCCCCGGCGGCACGACGAACAGGCGGCGCACGGCGAAACGCACCTGCAGCATCACGGTGAGCCGCCCGTAGTCGGGGGTGGCGGGTTCCGCGGTCATCCGGGCGACCACTTCCTTTTGCAGCATCACCGTGAGGTCGGCGACGTTCCGCTCGTACCGAGCGAGGTGGAACAGGAGCGGCGTGCTGATGTTGTACGGGAGGTTGCCGATGATGCGCAGCCGTTCGCCCAGCGTCGAGAAGTCGAAGGCCAGAGCGTCGGCGACGTGCAGCGACAGCGTTTCCGGCGGAAACCGCTCGGCGAGCCGCGCCGCGAGGTCGCGGTCGATCTCGACCGCGTGCAGGCGGCCGCAGCGCGCGATCAGCGGGGCGGTGAGGGCCGCGAGACCGGGGCCGATTTCGACCAGGTTGTCGCCGGGCTGCGGGTTGATCGCCTCGACGATGCGCGAAACGTAGTGCGGGTCGGCAAGGAAGTTCTGGCCGAACCGCTTGCGCGCCGTGTGCCCGTGCATGCGGGCTTCAGCCCGGCGCGCGCCGCGTGGCGAGCCGGATCGCGAGCAGCGTCGCGGCGACGAGGCTTCCGGGGTCGACCTCGCGCGCCTTCACCGGGTCGGCGGCGAGGTCGAGCGCGGTGCCGTGGTCGACCGAAGTGCGGATGAAGGGCAGGCCCAGCGTCACGTTGATGCCGTGGCCGAACGTCGCCGCCTTCAGCGCCGGCAGCCCCTGGTCGTGGTACATCGCGACGATCGCGTCGTAGTGCTGCGCGACGGTCGGCACGAACACCGTGTCCGCGGGCAGCGGCCCGCTGACCGCGAGGCCCCGGGCGACGGCGGCGGCGATCGCCGGCGCGATGATCTCGATCTCCTCGCGCCCGAGGTGGCCGCCCTCGCCAGCGTGCGGGTTGAGGCCGCAGACGGCGATCCGCGGCACGGCGATGCCGAACTTGGCGACGAGCTCCCGGGCGAGGATGTCGAGCGTCGCGTCGACCGCCGCGCGGGTCACCGCGGCCGGCACGTCGGCAAGCGCCAGGTGCGTGGTGACCAGCGCGACCCGCAGTGGCATGGGCCCGTCGGCGCCGGTCAGCAGCATCACCACCCGCGGCGTGCCGGTGCGCTGGGCGAAGAACTCGGTGTGCCCCGTGAACGGAATGCCGGCGTCCTGCAGCACGCTCTTCTGCACCGGCGCGGTGACGAGCGCGTCGAACGCGCCGGTCGCACAGCCGTCGGCGGCGCGGGTCAGCATCTCCAGCACGTGC
>DATIUK010000070.1:0-8974 GCA_035466885.1 Casimicrobiaceae bacterium | reverse complement strand
GGGCCGTCCAGGCGCTGCAGGTTGCAGTTGATGACGAAGACCAGGTTGTCGAGGTTCTCGCGCGCGGCCATGCCGATCGCGCCCATCGACTCGGGCTCGTCCATCTCGCCTTCGCCCATGAACGCCCACACCTTGCGGCCCTCCGTATTGACGAGCCCGCGGTCCTGCAGGTACTTCATGAAGCGCGCCTGGTAGATCGCCATCAGCGGGCCGAGGCCCATCGACACCGTCGGGAACTGCCAGAAGTCCGGCATCAGCCACGGGTGCGGGTACGACGAGATGCCCTTGCCGTCGACTTCCTGCCGGAAGTTCTCGAGCTGCGCCGCGGTGAGCCGCCCGAGCATGAACGCGCGGGCGTAGACGCCGGGCGCCGAATGGCCCTGGACGAAGACGAGGTCGCCGCCGTGGTTCTCCGACGGCGCGCGCCAGAAGTGGTTGAAGCCGATGTCGTAGAGCATCGCCGCCGACGCGAAGCTCGCGATGTGCCCGCCGACGTTGGTGTCCTTGTTGGCGCGCACGACCATCGCCATCGCGTTCCAGCGCACGAAGTGGCGAATCCGTTGCTCGATCGCGAAGTCGCCCGGGAGCTTGACCTGCGCCTCGACGGGGATGGTGTTGATGTACGCGGTGTTCGCCGAGAACGGAAGGTAGGCGCCGCTGCGGCGGGCTTTGTCGATCAGTTGCTCGATCAGGAAGTGCGCGCGGTCGGGACCTTCGGCGGCGAGCACGCTGTCGAGCGCGTCCAGCCATTCCCGGGTTTCCTGCGGATCGTGGTCGGGGGTCACATCCATCGCCGGCTCCTCCTCGCTCAAAGCCATGCCCGGTGCGGATGCCCGAGCGTTTTGGTCGTCCAATTGTATGCGCGGCGCCGCCGCGAAGCATCGCTGCGGTGCGTGTCGCGACACATGCGGCACCGGCCGAGGCGATCTTACCACCAGACGGAAATTATTTCCAAAACCGCCACGTCGTCCGGGAGCGACGAACGGATCTGCAGAGTAAGCGTTTACTTACTCTTGGACGCCAGAAAATAAAGCCCGCATAGGCCGGAGGCCAATCCACAGGCGACGAAGCCGGCGCGGTACCCGCCGGTCAGCGTCGCGAGCAGCGCGAACAGCGGCGGGCCGACGACGACACCGAAGAAGGTGATGAACCCCGACGCGCCGGTGATGGCGCCTTCCGCGCCCTTGGGGGCGTGGCGTGCGAGCTCGGCGAGTTGCACGCCGTTCCAGCCGATCGCCGTCGCGCCGAACAGCGCGCAGGTCGTCAGGACCAGCGCCGGCGGCGTTCCCGCGTCGAACGTCGCCGTCGCCGCGGCGCACAGGCAGGCGAACACTCCGAGGAGGCCGAGCAGGCGGCGCGGTGCCACGAAACGATCGGCGACAGCGCCCCAGCCGATCCGCCCGGCGATGCCGCCGGCGCTGGCAACTGTGAGCGCGAGCCCGGCGTGGACGAGCGACACACCGAGCGACCCGGTGAGGTAGACGGCGAGGAAGCTTGTCAGGCACACCTGCGTTGCCGCATAGATGAAGCCCGCCAGCGAGAGTTCGGACAACGCGCGCGAGCCGAGAACAATCCGCAACGGCGCGAGCACGCCGACCAGAGTCAACGGTCGCGCTGGCTTCCGGTCGGCGTCGAGCGAGCGCCGCGCGGGCTGTGCCACGACCACGACCAGCAGGCCCAACGCGGCGACCAGCGACAGCGCCGGTCGCCAGCCCAGCGCCAGCGCGAGCACCGGCAGGCCGGCCCCGGCCAGCGCGGCACCGGCGGGCACCCCAGTCTGCTTGAGGGAGAACGTCAGTGCCAACCGCGCCGGTGGCGCGGTGCGCGCAAGCACCTGCGACGACGCCGGCGTGATCGGCCCGTAGCCCAAGCCCAGCACCACTGCGGCCGCGGGCAGCAGCGCCGCCGCCTGCGTCGTTGCGCCGGGGGCGGCCGCCACCAGGGCGACTCCGGTCGCGCACAGCAGGACGCAGGCCTGCGACACGCGGATCGCGCCGAAGCGCTCGATGAATCCACCGCTGGCGAGACTTCCGGCCATGCCGCCGGCGTACATGAGACCGACGAACACGCCGATCATCTGCGGCGGGATGCCTAGCGCCGGCGCGATGGCCGGTGCGAGTACGGCCGTCGCGGCGCCGGCGAGCGAGGTGAAGACCTGGATCGTCAGTGTCACCGCCAGCGCCGTGCCGGCGCCGGCAACCTTCGGCGGCGAGAGGTTCAACCGCCGTCCCGGACGGGCGGCGCCGGGCAGGCGAGCGATCGGGCCTCGGTGACGATCCGGTCGACCAGCACGTCGTGGCCCGCGGTCGGCACGCGGTCTATCACCTGGAGCTCGAACGCGCCGGCGATCCGCGGCGTTCCCGGCGCGAGCAGCGGCAGCAGCCGGTCGTAGAACCCGCCGCCGTAGCCCAGGCGCGCGCCGCCTGCGTCGAACGCGACGCCGGGCACCAGCACCCAGCGGATGTCGGCGGTCGCCACGGCGGGACAGGACAGCCGCGGCTCCGGGATGCCGCGGAACCCCGGCAGGACGTCGCCGTCGGGGTCGCCGATCGCGTAGAGGTCGAGCATCCGGGTCTGCGGGTTCACTCGCGGCAGGACGACGAGCTTGCCGGCCGCGAGCGCGCCTTCGAGCAGCGGCCGCGTGTCCCACTCGCTGCCGAAGGGAAGCGTCAGCAGCACCGAGCGCGCGTTGCGCCAGGAGTCGAGCCGGGCGATGGCTGCGGTGATCGCAGCCGAAGCCGCGGCGCGCACGTCCGCGGGCAGCGCGTCCCTTTGCGCGAGGCAGCGGGAGCGCATCGTGACCTTGGCGCTGCGCAGAGCCGGCCCGGTCGGCGGCGGGGGCGAAGCCTCGGAGTGCATGCGGCGATGTTAGCAAATGGGCCGGTGCCGGAACCGGTCGGCCCGGCACGCCTATAATTGCCGCTTCGCAGCGAGGTGCCGTCGATGGACCACAATCACCAGATCTACCGGCGACGCCGCGTCGCACTCCTGAAGCACATGCGTGCCAACACCGAGGGCGGCATCGCGCTGGTGCCCACGGCAGCGGAAGTCGCGCGCAACCGCGATTCGCACTTCCCGTTCCGGCACGACAGCTATTTCTACTACCTGTCGGGCTTCCCGGAACCCGACGCGGTGCTGGCGCTCGTCGCCGACGCCGACGGCGACCGGCACATCCTGTTCTGCCGCGAGAAGAATCTCGAGCGCGAGATCTGGGACGGGTTTCGCTACGGCCCCGAGGCCGCGCGCGAGGTGTTCGGCTTCGACGCCGCGCATCCGCTGGGCGAGATGGACACGGTGCTCGCCGACCTCTGCGCCGACCGGCCGGCGCTGTACACGCCGCTGGGCCAGTCCGCCGCGTGGGACCGCAAGGTCACCGATCTCCTGAACGAGGTCAGGGGCCGGGTGCGCACCGGCGTCGCGGCGCCCGAGCACATCGTCGACGTGCGGCAGGCGCTCGACGCGATGCGGCTCGTGAAGGACGCGCACGAGCAGGCGCTGATGCGCCGCGCGGCGACGATCTCGTCGACGGCGCACCGCCGGGCGATGGCCGCGACCCGGCCCGGGTGGTTCGAATACCAGGTCGAGGCCGAGCTCGTCCACGAGTTCCTGCACGCCGGGGCGCAGGCGGTCGCGTACCCGTCGATCGTCGCCGGCGGTCCCAACGCCTGCGTGCTGCACTATCGCGACAACAACCGCGAACTGCAGGACGGCGAGTTGCTGCTCATCGACGCCGGTTGCGAGTACCAGGGCTACGCGTCCGACATCACGCGGACTTTCCCGGTGAACGGCAGGTTCAGCGGTCCGCAGAAGGATGTCTACGAGCTCGTGCTCGCCGCCCAGGCGGCGTGCATCGCGGCGGTCCTGCCCGGCGCCGAGTTCCACGCCTACCACAAGGTGGCCGAGCGGGTGCTCGCGCAGGGGTTCATCGACCTCGGCCTTTGCCACGGCACGCTCGACGAGGTGCTCGAGACCGGCAGCTACAAGCAGTTTTACATGCACCGCGCGGGGCACTGGCTGGGGATGGACGTCCACGACGCCGGTCGCTACCAGGAGCAGGGTGCGTCGATCCGGCTCGCCCCGGGCATGGTGCTCACCGTCGAGCCGGGTGCCTACATCCGCCGCGCCGACAACGTGCCCGAGTCCTTCTGGGACATCGGCGTGCGGATCGAGGACGACCTGCTCGTCACCGACGCGGGCAGCGAGAACCTCACCGCGGCGACGCCGCGCAGCGTGGCGGCCGTCGAGGAAGCCTGCCGTCGCGACTAGCGCGCCGGCACGAATCGTCTGCCGACGTCGACTGGCCCAGGCTCGATTGTGGTGAACAACATTGCGCCCCCGCCGCCGCTGCACGACGTTGCCATCGTCGGCGCCGGTCCGGTCGGCGCGACTCTGGCGCTGGCACTCGCCGACAGCGACCTCGACATCGTCGTGCTCGACGCGCGGGAGCCGGGCGCGACGCTGCGCGGCGATCGCTCGCTCGCGCTGTCGCACGGCGCGCGCCTGATCCTCGAACGTCTCGGCGTCTGGGCGGCCCTCGCGCAGCTGCCGGGCGCGGCGACGCCGATCGTCGCCATCGACGTTTCGCAGGCGGGCGGCTTCGGCAGTACGACGCTCGCCGCTGCCGACGCGGGGCTGCCCGCGCTGGGCTACGTGGTGAGCTACCGCGCGCTGCAGCAGGCGCAGGATGCCGCGCTGGCCTGCGCCGGCGTGCGCGTGCGGCACGGCGTCGGCGTGACCGGCGTCACCTCGTCCGCCGCGCAGGCCCTGGTCGCCTGCGGCGACGGCGTCGACGTCGTGCGCGCACGGCTGGCGGTGATCGCCGACGGCTCCGGCGCCAGCGTCGAGGGGCTCGTCCGTCAGCGCCACGACTACGGCCAGGTCGCGCTGGTCGCCAAGGTCTGGTGCGCGACGCCGCACCGGGGCCGCGCCTTCGAGCGGTTCGCCGCGCAAGGGCCGATGGCGCTGCTGCCCGAGGCAGATCACTACGCGCTGGTGTGGACGGCGACGCCCGAGCGCGCGCGCGCGCTCCTCGAGCAGGGCGACGCCGAATTCCTGGCGGCGCTGCGCGTGCAATTCGGCACCCGCGCCGGGATCTTCACCCGCGTCGCCGACCGGCGCTCGTTTCCGCTGGCGCTGGAGTACGCGCGCAACCCGGCGGCAGGCCGCGCCGTCGCGCTCGGCAACGCAGCGCAGACGCTGCATCCGGTGGCGGGGCAGGGATTCAACGTGGGACTGCGCGACGCCTTCGAGCTGGGTCGCATCATCCTCGACACGGCGCCGGAGGCGATCGGCGAGGCGCCGATGCGGGAGCGCTATGTCGGCGACCGGCGTGCCGATCGTCTGGGCGGCGTCGCATTCACGCACGCCCTGGTGACGGTCTTCGGCAGCGAGCTTCCGCTCGCGCGCTGGCCGCGCGGGCTGGCACTCGCCTTGCTTGACGTGCTGCCGCCGGCCAAGCGTGTGTTCACGCGCGCGATGCTCTTCGGCCTGCGCTGAACGCGCGCGCCGCACCAAAAAATCGCGCGCGATTGATCGTCGTTAATGCGCGGCGATTTATTGCGTCGCACGGATCTCCTCGCGTCGCGAGGAGATTGTATAATCCGCTCCCCTCGCCGCAATTGCCCGCACTTTTCTCGCTCGCACGATCGTGTTCATCGGGCCCTACGCCATCGCCAGCAACCTCGCCGTCGCACCAATGGCGGGCGTGACCGACCGTCCGTTCCGGCAACTGTGCCGGCGGCTCGGCGCCGGCTACGCCGTGTCGGAGATGGTCGCCTCGAACCCGCAGCTCTTCGGCACCGGCAAGTCGCAGCGGCGCATCGATCACCGGGGCGAGTCCTCGCCGATCGTGGTGCAGATCGCCGGCGCCGACCCGGCGATGATGGCCGATGCCGCGCGCTACAATGTCGCGCACGGCGCCGAGATCATCGACATCAACATGGGCTGCCCGGCGAAGAAGGTCTGCAACGTCGCCGCCGGATCGGCGCTGCTGCGCGACGAAGCGCGGGTGGCGGCGATCCTGCGTGCCGTCGTCGCGGCGGTCGACGTGCCGGTCACGCTCAAGATCCGCACCGGCTGGTCGCCCGACCGGCGCAATGCGCTCACGGTCGCGCGTCTCGCCGAGGACGCGGGCATCGCCGCGCTCGCGGTGCACGGACGCACGCGCGCCTGCGGCTTCGTCGCCCCCGTCGAGTACGACACCATCCGTGCGGTCAAGGCTGCGGTCGCGATTCCGGTGATCGCCAACGGCGACATCACCACGCCGGTCGAGGCGCGCTCGGTGCTCGCGCACACCGGGGCCGACGCGCTGATGATCGGTCGCGCCGCGCAGGGGCGGCCGTGGATCTTTCGCGAGATCCGTCACTTCCTCGACCACGGCGCCGAATTGCCGCCGCCGACGGTGGCCGAGGCGCGGGCGCTGATTCTCGAGCACCTCGAAGACCACTACGGGCTCTACGGCGCCGAGGTCGGCGTGCGCGTTGCGCGCAAGCACCTCGGCTGGTACGCCAAGGGACTCTGCGGCGGCGAGCGGCTGCGGCAGGCGGGCAACGTCGCCCAGACGACCGCCGCGCAGCAGGACGCCGTCAATCGTTTTTTCGACTACCTCGCCGAGCGCGGCCCGCGCCTCGACTACCTGCCGGCGACGGCAGCCGTCGTCGACGCGCGCACCTCGTTCGGCGGACGAGAGCGATCGCTACAGGGCGGGGAGGCCCTGGCCGCGTGAGAAAAACACTGCGCATCAGCGGCAGCAACGAGATCGGCAAGTCGGTCGAGAAGTCGCTCGACGACTATTTCCTGCGTCTCGACGGAGAACCGCCGCACGGCATCTACGACATGGTGATCACCCACGTCGAGCGTGCGATGATCTCGTCGGTGATGGAGCGAGCCGGCGGCAACCAGACGCAGGCCGCGGACATGCTGGGCCTGAACCGCAGCACGCTGCGGAGCAAGCTCACCAAGTACGGCATCCGCTGAGGGGGAGGTGGGCTCCGTGCCGCTGCCGCCGTGCCCCGCCGCCGTCCACGCCGATGTCGACCCCGCCGGCGCCGCCGGCGCGGCGCCCGGCGCCTGCTCGCCAACCCGCCATTGCTGACCCACCATCCCGCCATGTCGCATCCCGTCACGCAAGCGCTCCTCTCGGTCTCCGACAAGACCGGGCTCGTCGAATTCGCGCAGGGGCTCTCCCGCCTGGGCGTGAGGCTCCTTTCCACCGGCGGCACGGCGCGCGCGCTTGCCGAAGCGGGGCTGGCCGTCACCGAGATCGGCGACTACACCGGCTTCCCCGAGATGCTCGACGGCCGCGTGAAGACGCTGCACCCCAAGGTGCACGGCGGCATCCTCGCGCGGCGCGACCTGACGGCGCACGCGGCGGCGCTGGAGAAGCACGACATCCCGCCGATCGAACTCGTCGTCGTCAACCTCTATCCGTTCCGCGAGACGGTGGCGAGGGAAGGCTGCACGCTGGAGGACGCCATCGAGAACATCGACATCGGCGGCCCGACGATGGTGCGCTCGGCCGCGAAGAACTGGCACGACGTCGGCATCGTCGTCGAGCCGTCCGACTATCCGGCGCTGCTCGCCGAGCTCGAGGCCGGCGGTCGCGTGCTCTCCGCGGCGACGCGCTTCTCGCTCGCCCGCAAGGCGTTCTCCCACACCGCCGCGTACGACGGCGCGATCTCGAACTGGCTGACGGCGCGCGGGCCCGACGGCGCCGCGCAGCCATTCCCCGACCGGCTCAACCTGCAGGCGCGCAAGGAGCAGGACCTGCGCTACGGCGAGAACCCGCACCAGCAGGCGGCGTTCTACCGGGACGAGGCGCCGCTGGCCGGCAGCATCGCGAGCTTCCGGCAGCTGCAGGGGAAGGAGCTCTCGTACAACAACATCGCCGACAGCGACGCGGCCTGGGAGTGCGTGAAGACGTTCGCCGAGCCGGCGTGCGTCATCGTCAAGCACGCGAACCCCTGCGGCGTCGCGATCGCGCTGACGCCGATCGAAGCGTACAAGAAGGCCGTCGCGACCGACCCGGTGTCGGCGTTCGGCGGCATCATCGCCTTCAACCGCCCGATCGACGCGGCGACCGTCGAGACGGTCGCGGCGCAGTTCCTCGAGGTGCTGATCGCTCCAGGATTCACCGACGACGCGCTGGCGGCGATCAGCCGGAAGGTCAACGTCCGGGTGCTCGAGATCGCGTTGCCCGCGCCGGGGGCGAAGAAGGCCGCCTGGGACTTCAAGCGGGTCGGCGGCGGGTTCCTGGTGCAGACGCCCGACGCGAGGATCGTCGCCGCCAGCGAGTTGCGCGTCGTCACCCGAAAGGCGCCGACCGCGGCGCAGGTCGACGACCTGCTGTTCGCCTGGCGCGTCGCCAAGTTCGTGAAGTCCAACGCCATCGTCTATTGCGGCAACGGGCAGACGCTCGGCATCGGCGCGGGACAGATGAGCCGCGTCGACTCGACTCGGATCGCCGCGATCAAGGCCAAGAACGCGATCCTGTCGCTGGCGGGCTCGGTCGTCGCCTCGGACGCGTTCTTCCCGTTCCGCGACGGTCTCGACGTCGTGGCCGACAACGGCGCGGTCGCCGTCATTCAGCCGGGCGGCAGCATGCGCGACGACGAGGTGATCGCCGCCGCCGACGAGCGCGGGATCGCGATGGTGTTCACCGGCATACGCCACTTCCGGCACTGACCGGCGTCCGCAGCCATGAACCTGCTGGTCCTCGGGGGTGGCGGCCGCGAGCACGCGCTGGCCTGGAAGCTCGCGCAGTCGCCGCGCGCCGCACGCGTCTTCGTCGCCCCCGGCAACGCCGGAACGGCGCGGGAACCGGGGCTCACCAACGTCGCGGCGACCGGCGTGCCCGAGCTCGTCGCGTTCGCGCAGCGCGAGCGCGTGCAGCTCGCCGTCGTCGGCCCCGAGGCGCCGCTGGCCGCGGGCGTCGTCGACGCCTCCGCGCCGCGGGCCTGCGCATCTTCGGCCCCAC
>DATIUK010000069.1:0-26974 GCA_035466885.1 Casimicrobiaceae bacterium | reverse complement strand
AGCGGCCCCAGCGCCGTGAACTTGCGGTAGGTGTTGGGGTAGTCGCGCTCGACGACGGTCATCTGCGGTGCCGTCTTGCCGGGGATGAGCTCGCACTGCCCCTTCTTCCAGTCGCGGACCTCGAGCGCCTGCGCGAGCTCGCTCGGCGTGTCGTGCAGCGTCGGCGTCAGCACGAGCTCGCGCTCGACGCCGAGGTGCCCGACGCAGACCTCGGAGAACTTCCTGGCGATGCCCTTGTAGATCTCCCAGTCGCTCCGCGCCTCCCACGCCGGGTCCACCGCCGCCGACAGCGGGTGGATGAACGGGTGCATGTCCGAGGTGTTGAGGTCGTTCTTCTCGTACCAGGTCGCCGTCGGCAGCACGATGTCCGAGTACATGCAGGTCGTCGACATCCGGAAGTCGAGCGTGGTCAGGAGGTCGAGCTTGCCCTCGGGCGCCTCGTCGCGCCAGACCACCTCCTCGGGCTTCTGGCCGCCGAAGCCGCCGAGGTCCTTGCCCTGGACGCCGTGCCGGGTGCCGAGCAGGTGCTTGAGGAAGTACTCGTGCCCCTTGCCGGAGCTGCCGAGCAGGTTCGAGCGCCAGATGAAGAGATTGCGCGGGAAGTTCGCCGGGTTGTCGGGATCCTCGCAGGACAATCGCAGCGCGCCGCTCTTCAGCTGGCTGACCGCGTATTCCTTCGGATCGACGCCGGCACCGGCCGCCGCCCGGCAGACGGCGATCGGGTTGGTCTCGAGCTGCGGCGCGCTCGGCAGCCAGCCCATCCGCTCGGCGCGGGCGTTGAAGTCGATCAGGCTGCCGGTGTACTCGTTCGGGTCGGCGAGCGGCGAGAGGATCTCCTTGACCTCGAGCTTCTCGTAGCGCCACTGGTCGGTGTGCGCGTAGAAGAACGACGTCGAGTTCATCTGCCGCGGCGGCCGGTGCCAGTCGAGCGCGAACGCGAGCGCGGTCCAGCCGGTCTGCGGCCGCAGCTTCTCCTGCCCGACGTAGTGCGCCCAGCCGCCGCCGGACTGGCCGACGGTGCCGCACATCATCAGCATGTTGATGATGCTGCGGTAGTTCATGTCCGAGTGGTACCAGTGGTTCATCGCCGCGCCGATGATCACCATCGACTTGCCGTGCGTCTTGTCGGCGTTGTCGGCGAACTGGCGCGCGACCGCGATCGCCTGCTCGGCCGGCACGCCGGTGATCTTCTGCTGCCACGCGGGCGTGTAGGGCACGTCGGCGTCGTAGGACGAGGCCACGTTGTCGCCCCCAAGGCCGCGGTCGATGCCGTAGTTCGCGCACAGGAGGTCGAACACCGTCGCCACGTAGGCCTCGCCGTCGGCCAGCGCGACCTTCTTCACCGGGACGTTGCGGCGCAGGATGTCGCCGCCCTGGTCGTTGTTGCGGAACACCTCGTGCTCGATGCCGCCGAAGTACGGGAACGCGACCGCCTGCACGTCGTCGCGGGCGTCGATCAGCGTCAGCCGGAGCCGGACGTCGGCGCCGCCGCCCTCGCGGGTCTCGAGGTTCCACTTGCCGAGGTCGCCGCCCTCCTTCTGCCCCCAGCGATAGCCGATCGTCCCCAGCGGCGAGACGAGGTTGCCGCTCGCCTCGTCGACGGCCAGGGTCTTCCACTCCGGGTTGTTCTGCTGGCCCAGGGCCCCGGCGAGGTCGGACGCGCGCAGCATCCGGTCGGCGACGAGCTCCCGGCCGCGGCGGACGAGCTTCACCAGCATCGGCATGTCGGTGTAGCGGCGGCAGTAGTCCTGGAAATACGCCGACGGGCGGTCGAGGTGGAATTCCTTCAGGATCACGTGCCCCATCGCCATCGCCAGCGCGGCGTCGGTGCCCTGCGTCGGGTGCAGCCACAGGTCGGCGAGCTTCGCGACCTCGGAGTAGTCGGGGGTCACGGCGACGATCTTCGCGCCCTTGTAGCGGACCTCGGTGAAGAAGTGCGCGTCGGGGGTGCGGGTCTGCGGCACGTTCGAGCCCCAGGCCATGATGAAGGTCGAGTTGTACCAGTCGGCCGACTCGGGCACGTCGGTCTGCTCGCCCCAGGTCTGCGGCGAGGACGGCGGCAGATCGCAGTACCAGTCGTAGAAGCTCATGCACACGCCGCCGATCAGCGACAGGTAGCGGCTGCCCGCGGCGTAGGACACCATCGACATCGCCGGGATCGGGGAAAAGCCGACGACGCGGTCGGGCCCGTGCTTCTTCACCGTGTAGACGTTGGCGGCGGCGATGATCTCGTTGACTTCGTCCCAGGACGAGCGGACGAAGCCGCCCATGCCGCGCACCGACTTGTAGGACTTGGCCTTCGCGGGGTCCTCGACGATCGAAGCCCAGGCCTCGACCGGGCCCAGCGCGAGGCGCGCCTCGCGCCACAGCCGCACCAGCCGGCCGCGCACCAGCGGGTACTTCACCCGGTTGGCGCTGTACATGTACCAGGAGTACGAAGCCCCGCGCGCGCAGCCGCGCGGCTCGTGGTTCGGCATGTCCGGCCGCGTGCGCGGGTAGTCGGTCTGTTGCGTCTCCCAGGTGACCACGCCGCCCTTGACGTAGATCTTCCAGCTGCACGAACCGGTGCAGTTGACGCCGTGCGTCGAGCGCACGATCTTGTCGTGCGCCCAGCGGTCGCGGTAGGCGCGCTCCCAGGTGCGATCCTCGCGGGTGACCACGCCGTGGCCGTCGGAGAACGGCTGCGCTTCGCGGGTGAAATAGGTCAGGCGGTCGAGGAAATGACTCATGGAGTGCTCCCGTGGGGACGGTGACGAGTGACAGGGGACGAATCCGTTGCGCGGCGGCGGCGGGCGGTCACGATGCGACCTCCGGGCTGCGGTGCACGTAGAACCACCAGGTGACGGCCATGCACGAGGCGTAGAAGACGAAGAACGGGTAGAGCGCGGCGGCCGTGCCACCGGTGGCCGCGATGGCGGTGCCGAAGGCCTTGGGGATGAAGAAACCGCCGAAGGCGGCGACCGCCGAGGCAAGGCCCAGCGCCGCCGCGCCCTCCAGCGTGCCCTCGCGCAGCGCGCGCGTCTCGCCGCCGGCCGCGCCGGCGAACGACCGCCGCGCAGCGCCGATGAACACCGCGGGTATGAGCTGCGACACCGCGCCGTTGGCGACGCCGCTGCCGACGAACAGCAGCGAATACAGGCCGAGGAACGCGCCCACCCCGCCGGCCATCCGGCCGCCGCCGCTTTGCAGCAGCAGGACGAGCACGACCAGCGCCATCCCCGTGAACGACGCGAGCGCGACGCGGGCCCCGCCGACGCGGTCGGCCAGCCAGCCGCCCGCGGGCCGGGCGAGCGCGGCGAGCAGCGGGCCGACGAACACGTAGGGCGTGACGTCGAAGCCGGTGAACTCGAGCTCGGCGACCAGCGGCAGCCCCGCCGCGAAGCCGATGAACGAGCCGAAGCTGCCGAGGTAGAGCCACGACAGGATCCAGGTGTGCGGGCGCAGGAAGACGATCGCCTGGTCGGCCGCGGTCGCGCGCACCGGCTCGAGGTCGTCCATTCGCAGCCACGCCGCTGCCGCGGCGAGAACGATCAGCGGCACCCAGACGAAGCCCGCATTCTGCAGCCAGATCGCCCCCGCCTGCCCGCCATCGGTCAACGCCTGCGGTTCACCGCCCAGCACGCCGAAGAGGGCGGCACCGGTGGCCAGCGGGATCGCGACCTGCGCGAGGCTGACGCCGACGTTGCCCACGCCGGCGTTCCAGCCCAGCGCCTCGCCCTTCCTCTCCGCCGGATAGAAGAAGCTGATGTTCGCCATGCTGGACGCGAAGTTGCCGCCGCCGATGCCGGCGACGATCGACAGCAGCAGGAACGTCGGGTACCCGGTCGACGGGTCGCGCACCGCGAGCCCCAGCCCGATCGCCGGCACCAGCAGCGCCGCCGTCGACAGCGTCGTCCAGGTGCGCCCGCCGAACATCGGCACCATGAACGAGAAGAAGAGCCGAAGCGTCCCGCCGGCGAGTCCCGGCAGCGCCGCGAGCCAGAAGAGCTGGTTGGGCGTGAAGTGGTACCCGATCCGCGGCAGCTGCACGACGACGACACTCCACATCATCCACACGGCGAACGCGACGACCAGCGCGGGCGCGGATACCAGGAGGTTGCGCCGGGCGACGCGCGCGCCCTCCCGGGCCCAGAACGCGCGGTCCTCGGGTTCCCAGTAGACGATCTGCGGTGCCATGGCGGTCACGGGGCGGGGTGGACGGGAGACCCGGCGGCGGGACGGGGGCGAAGCCGTCGGGTTCCGCGCGCGCCGGGCTCCCGTCCGTGGAGGGTCAGGGGTTCTTCACGTAGGCGTTCCTGCGCAGGTAGAACCACCAGTTCAGCACCAGGCAGAGGGCGTAGAAGATCGCGAAGCCGTACATTGCGTTCTGCGGCGTCCCGGCCTTGATCTCGCCGCCGATCACCACCGGGGCGATGAACGAGCCGTAGGCGGCGACCGCCGACGTCCAGCCCAGCACCGGCCCCGCCTGCACGCGGTCGTAGATGACGCCGATGGTGCGGAAGGTCGAGCCGTTGCCGATGCCGCTCGCGGCGAACAGCACGATGAAGAGCAGGATGAACGGCATGAAGTACTGCTCGGGGGTCGCCGACGCGTAGGCGAGCATCATCACGTAGCCGACCGCCACCGACGCGACGACCATCACCAGCGAGATGATCTGCGTGACGATGGAGCCGCCGACCTTGTCGGAGATCCAGCCGCCGAAGGGCCGGATCAGCGCGCCCACGAAGGGGCCGATCCAGGCGTAGGTCAGTGCCGACGGCGCGTTCGGGTTCGGCAGGTGCTTGAGCACGCCGGCGGCGTCGACCACGTGGCTCTGGCCGAAGATCACCGTGATCGACAGCGGCAGCGCGTTGGAGAAGCCGATGAACGAGCCGAAGGTGACGATGTAGAGCAGCGTCATCGACCAGGTGTGCTTGTCCCTGAAGATCGCGAACTGCTTCTCGAGGTTCGGCTTCATGTCGCCGAACGCGATCAGCTTCATCGCCACCAGCGTGCCGACGATGATCAGCGGCATCGCGATCCACATGTTGAGCAAGCCGAGGCCGGTCGGCTTGGGCAGGTACAGGTACAGCCCGATCGCGGCGGTGACCAGCGCCAGGCCGTAGAGCAGCAGGATCTTGCCCAGCGCCGCCCCGGTCGAGCCGATCCCCGGCGATACCGGCTGCAGGTTGTTCATCCCGAACCAGCCGGCGAAGGCGAGCGGCACCAGCAGCACCAGCCAGATGAAGCCTGCGTTCTGGATGTAGGTCGGCGTCCCGGCGGCGATCTTGCCGATCAGCGTGCCGGAGGGCTTCAGCAGCTCCATCGAGCCGCCGCCGAACGCGCCGAACACCGCGGTCGTCATCACCAGCGGGATCAGGATCTGCATCGTCGTCACGCCGAAGTTGCCGAGGCCGGCGTTGATGCCGAGCGCGGTGCCCTGCAGGCGCTTGGGAAAGAAGGTGTTGATGTTCGACATCGAGCAGGCGAAGTTGCCGCCGCCGATGCCGGACAACAGGGCGAGGAACTGGAACACCCACAGCGGCGTCGCCTTGTCCTGCAGCGCGATGCCGGTCCCGAAGGCCGGGATCATCAGCAGCGCCGTGGTCAGGAACACGGTGTTGCGGCCGCCGGCGATGCGGATGAAGAACGACGCCGGGATGCGCAGCGTCGCGCCCGAGAGCCCCGAGATCGCGGCCAGCGTGAAGAGCTCCGGCTGCGTGAACGGGAAGCCGAGGTTCTGCATCTGGACGGTGATGATCCCCCACATCACCCAGACCGCGAACCCGCAGAGCAGGCTCGGCACCGAGATCCACAGGTTCCGGCTCGCGACCCCTTTGCCGGTCGCCTCCCAGAACGCGTTGTCCTCGGGGCGCCAATCGACGATGTCGACCGAACTCGTGACCTTGGGGGTGCTGGCAGCTTGCGCGGTGCTCATCGATTGCTCCCTTGCATTGGGATGGCGGGTTCAGGTCGGGGCGGCTTCAGCCGCGGATGCACCAATCGGGCGTTGCACGGTTCGCGCCCGAGGGCGCTCCTGCGTGGCGGTAGCCTTCTTCGAGCCACCTGCGGCCCGGGTCAGCCCTTCAAGCTGAAGCTCTTGGAGCGCAGGCCCATGAGCTCGGACTTGCGCACCTCGGTCCAGTACATCCAGATGAGCGACACCCAGACCACGGCGTACATCAGCATGAAGCACGACGAGCGGATGCCGGTGAGGTCGAGCAGGATGCCGAACAGGATCGGCAACAGGAACCCGCCCAGGCCGCCGGCGAGCCCGACGACGCCCGAGATCACGCCGATGTTCTGCGGGTACTCGTCCGAGATGTACTTGAACACCGATGCCTTGCCGAACGCCCAGGCGATGCCCATGAGGAACATCAGTGCCGTGAACGCCCACGGATCGAGGCCGACGTGAAAGGTCTTCGGCCCGTCGACGGTGGCGATCGTCATCTCGGTCTGCGGATACGACAGCAGGAAGAGACAGATCCACGACACCCAGAGCACCCACCAGGTCACCTTGTGCGCGCCCCACTTGTCGGACATCCATCCGCCCACTGCGCGCAGCACGCCGCCGGGCAGCGAGAACGCCGCCGCCAGGAGCGCCGCGAGGCGGATGTCGAAGCCGTACTCGGCGACGTAGTACTGGGTCATCCACAGCGCGAGCGCGACGTAGCCGCCGAAGACGATCGAGTAGTACTGGCAGTACTTCCAGACGTTGGGATCGCGCAGCACCGCGAGCTGCTGGCGCCAGGTGATCCGCGAGTCGACGAGGTGCCTGGGATCGCTGTAGCTGAAGAGCCAGAAGAGGACGGCGGTGCCGAGCATCACCGCGGCGTAGACCTGCGGCACCACGGTCCAGCCGACGGCGACGACGATCGCGGGCGCGACGAACTTGTTGACCGCAGCCCCCGAGTTGCCGGCGCCGTAGACGCCCATGGCGAAGCCCTGGTTCTTGCGCTCGAACCAGCGTGCGACGTAGGGCGTTCCGACCGAGAACGAGCCGCCGGCGACGCCGACGAACAGGCCCAGCACCAGGTACTGCCAGTACTCGGTCGCGTAGCCGATGAGCCAGATCGGCACCACGCAGACGATCATCAGCCAGAACATGACGATCCGGCCGCCGAACTTGTCGGTCCACATCCCCAGCGGGACGCGGATCAGCGAGCCGGTGAGCACCGGCATGGCCGTCAGGATGCCGAATTGCGTGGCGTTGAGGTTCAGCGTCTTCTTGATCGGGATGCCGATCACGCCGAACATCATCCAGACCATGAAGCACACCGTGAACGCCAGCGTGCTGACGACCAGCACCGAAACCGCCTTCGCCTTTTGTGTCTTGGCCATTCCCCGCTCCCTCGCGCATTGCCCGTTGCTGCACTGCGGACATTCTGGGCCGGCGGGGTCACGGAGGACATTCGCCACTGGACCAGTCGGCGCGCGGCGCAAGGACTATCTCCTCGCGCCGGGAGGACGAGGCGGGGGTAGTTCGAAAGGAGTAGGCGGCGGCCTGCGGCAGGTCAGCCGCCGGAGCGCGCGATCCGATAGCAGTGGAGCCGCGTGCGCCGGCGGTCGCCGACGTCGACGATGCGCCACGCGGCGACGCCAGGCACGGCGAAGCTGTTGGAGACGAGCAGCGCCCCGGGCCGCAGTTCGGCAGTCGCCTTGGCCCAGAGCCTCGGCATCGGCGCCGGCGAGAGGAATGCGTAGACGACGTCGGCCTCCGCGAGGTCGACGCGCCAGAGGTCGCCGTAGCGGATGGTGACGCCCGGATGCCGCAGCGCCCGCGCCCGGGCGACGAGCCACGGCAGCGGCGCGTGCTCGACGCCGACGAGGCGGGCCTCGGGCCGCGCCGCCGCGAGCCGGAACAGGAGGCCGCCGTGGCCGCAGCCCAGGTCGACGACCCGGCACGCGCCGGCCGGCAGCAGTGCGGCCAGCGCCTGCGCGGTCGGCGCGTTCGACAGGTAGAGCGGGACCCGGCTCGAATCGGTGCGCCAGAACACGAGGGCCAGCGCGACGAACGCAGCCAGCCACGCGGCAGGCGGCCAGTCCAGGCGCAGCGCGAGCACGATGAGCGGCACGAACAGCGCGTGAATCAGCCACCACCAGCGCGGCGCCCCGCGCCACGCGGCCACTGCGGCGGCGACCACTGCCTGGACCAGCGCGAGCGGCAGCGGCTGGCGCAGCGGCCCGGGTTCCAGCCACGCGAACAGCGCCGCCGCCGCGGCGACACCCGCCAGCTGCGCGCCGAGGATCAGGCCCAGCGGCAGCCGATAGCTTGCGCCCGTGGCGATGGCGACCCCATCAGGTCCTGGCGGCGATGCCGTGCTCGATCGCCCACACCGCCGCCTGCACGCGGCTCGAGAGCTCGAGCTTCCTCAGGATGTGCTGGACGTGGATCTTGACGGTGCTCTCGGCGACCTCGAGCGTGCGCGCGATTTCCTTGTTGCTCGCGCCGCGGGCGATGAAGGCCAGGATCTCGCGCTCGCGCGGCGACAGCGCGGGCTGCGCCGCCGCCCCGCCCCCGCGCAGCTCGCGCAGGAGCTTCGCCTGCATCTCCGGCGACATCACCGACTCGCCCGCCGCGGCGCGGCGCACCGAGTCGACGAGGAAGTCGCTGTCGATGTTCTTGAGCAGGTAGCCCTGTGCGCCGCCCTTCAGCGCGGCCATGAGGTCGAGGCCATCCTCCGAGACCGTCAGCATCACGACCGGCAGGCCCGGCGACGCGCGCAGGATCGCGTGCAGCGCCTCGATTCCCGAGATGCCCGGCATGTTGAGGTCGAGCAGCACGACGTCCGGCTGCAGCGCCGCGACGACGCGGATGCCCTCGAGTCCGTCGGCCGCCTCGCCAACGATCGCGAAGCCCGGAACGCCGCCGAGCAGGGCAGTCATGCCGCGCCGGAACAGCGTGTGGTCGTCGACGACGACGATGCGGATGGGCTGGTCGCTCATCGCGGGCTTGTCACGGCGGCGCCGGGCGTCGTCACGCCGCCTCGCGCTGGGCGACCGGCAGGCGCAGGCGGACCTCGGTGCCGGAGCCGGGCGCGGAGTCGACGTCGACCCGCGCGCCGATGCGCGTTGCGCGCTCGCGCATGATGCGCAGGCCGACGTGGTCGGCGGCGTCGTCCGGCGGTCGCGACGGATCGAAGCCGCGACCGTCGTCACGGACCGCGAAGCTGTAGCCGGGGCCCCGGTTCAGCACGACCTCGACCTTCGAGGCGCCGGAGTGCTTGCGCACGTTGGACAGCGCCTCCTGCAGGATGTGCATCACCTGCAGCTGGTCGTCCGGCGCAAGCGGCGCCGCCGCCCCGGTCGCCTTGAGCTCGGTCGCGATTCCCGTCTGGTGCTGGAAGCGGGTCAGCAGCGTGCGCACGCCGAGCTCGACGTCGCCGTCGGCGATCCGGGTGCGGAAGTGAACCAGGAGCTCGCGCACGTCGGCGTAGGACTCCTGCACGCCCGCCTGGATCTCGTCCAGGATCCGCTGGGTCTCGACCGCGTCGGTCGCCACCAGCGCCTTGCGCAGCATCTGCGTCTGCAGGTTGAGGAAGGCGAGCGACTGTGCGATCGAGTCGTGCAGCTCCTGGGCGAGCAGGTTGCGCTCCTCGGCGATCGCGAGCTCGCGTTCGCGCGACACGAGACGCAGGCTCTCGATCGCGACGCCGAGGTTCTGGCCGAGGCTCTCGAACAGGTGCCTCTCCTCGCCGGCGACGTCCCGTGCCTCGCGGTAGAACAGGTTGAAGATGCCCAGCACCTGCTGCTGAGCGGCGATCGGGAACGCCGCGACCGTGGCGAAGCCGGCCTCGCGGCAGTGCGGCAGCGTGATGTTGATCGGCGTGCGCTTCGCGCTCAGCACGTGGACCACCGTCGCGCTGCGTGCCGCGGCCTCGCCGCAGGCGCACTCGCCGCGCGCGAGGCAGTGTTCCTTGTCGTTGAACGCCGGCGCGAGCCCGTCCTCGACGAAGAGGTGCAGCGTCCCGCCGTCGGGCGACATCAGGCGGACCGCGCCGGCGGCCGCACCCGCCACGGGCAGCAGCCGGCGCAGGAACCCGCGGCAGAGGTCCTCCTGCGTGCTGGGCGCGTTGAGCAGCGCCGTCATGTCGTAGAGGGTCGCGAGCCGCGCGTTCTGCTGCGCGAGCGACTGCGTCTTGTCGGCGACGCGCCGCTCCAGCGTCCGGTAGGACTCCTCCAGTTCCTCGGCCATGTGGTTGAAACCCTTGGCCAGCGCGCCGAACTCGTCCTTCGACTCGACGGGCAGGCGGACGTCGAAGTCGCCCTTCGCCATCCGCTGCAGGCCGTCCTCCAGCTGGTGCACCGGCCGGATGATGAACAGGAACGAGAGATAGATGAGCGCCACGGCGCCGATGATCGCCAGCGCCACCAGCGCGAGCTGGATCGTGCGCAGCAGCGACGTCGCCTGCGCGATGTCCTGCTCCAGCGTGCCCACCAGTGCATTGACGACGGCGACGAACTGCTCGATCCGCGACCGGTCCACGTCGAGGCCGCCGCCGTCGGCGGCGCGCACCAGCGCCGGGCGCAGGACCTTCCACTCGCGGTCGAGCTCGGCGAACTGCGCGGCGATTGCGTCGGTGCGCGGCACGACCAGCGGCCGCGCGGGGTCTCCGGTGCGCAGCGTCGCCACCACCGCCTCGAACGCGTCGACGTCCGCGCGGATCAGCGCCGCCGACGCGACGGGCTCGCGCCCCGCCGGCCGCGCCTCCTGCGCGAGGTAGGCGAGCCGATAGGTCCGCATCCGCAGGCTGCCGGCGTCGTTGATCGCCGCGGCGCTGCCTTCGAGCCGCCACGACACGAGCAGCGTGAGGCCGATCGAGACCAGCGCAACCGCCAGGAAGAAGACCTGGATGCCGACGAGCTTGGCGCTGAGTTTGCCGGTTTGCTGCATGCGGTGGGGCGGATGGGCTGCAGGCGAGATCAGGATTCTCGCACACCGCGCAGCCGCGCTCTCTACACCGGACGCCGAGTCATGCCCGCGGGGCGCTGACGCGCGCCCGATCGGCCCGCGCGCGGCGGCGCAGGCGAAGCTCAATGCGGCCGACTACGGCGCCGGCATCTTCGACTGATCGCGCCACCCGGCGCGGTCGGATGCGGGCTCCCCGCCGTCGACGGCGCGGGCCATGCACAGGAGTGCGAATACGAGCGCTCCGGCGTAGCCGCCGGCGACGAACGCCGCCACCACCCACCAGATCGACACCATCGGGTCGCCTCCCCCAGGCCGCCAGGGCCTTTCATGGGTTATAGGAAACCCTGGTCCAAAAGTCCAATCGCCGAATGGCCGAGGAGCCGGTTGCCGTGCCACGGCACACCGCCGCCGGACGGCGTGCGGCGGGCGCGGAAGCGCTCCCCGGTGGGAGGCGCGACGCCGGGTCAGACGGGCAGCGCGACGGGAGAGGCGAGCCAGCCTGCAGCGGCCGCAGCCGGCAGCGGCCGCGCGAACAGGTAGCCCTGGGCGAAGTCGCAGCCGTGGTTGCGCAGGAAGTCGCGTTGCGCGCGGGTCTCGACGCCCTCGGCCATCACCGCCATACCCATGTTCCGCCCCATGGCGATGATCGCGGTGACGATCTCGCGGTCGTCGGCGTCGTCGCCGAGGCCCGCAATGAAGCTGCGGTCGATCTTCAGCGTGTCGATCGGGAAGCGCTTCAGCGCCGCCAGCGACGAGTAGCCGGTGCCGAAGTCGTCGATGGCAATGCGCAGCCCCAGCGCCTTCAGGCCGCGCAGAGTGACGATCGCCTCGTCGGGCGACTCGGTGATCGCCGACTCGGTGATCTCGAGCTCCAGCGCCTCGCCCGGCAGGCCGGCGTCGGCGAGCATTCGCCGGATGCTGCCGGCGAGGTCCGGCTGGCGGAATTGCCGCGGCGAGAGGTTGATCGCAATAGTGAAGTTGCGGTGCCCCTGGTCGCGCCAGCGCCGCGCCTGCCGGCACGCCGCGCGCGAGACGAACTCGCCCAGCGGCACGATGAGCCCGGTGTCCTCGGCCAGCGGGATGAAACCGTCGGGGGGAATGCGCCCCTGCGGCGAATCCCAGCGCACCAGCGCCTCGAAGCCGAGCAGCGCGCCGTCGGCCAGGCGCACCTGTGGCTGGAACTCGAGCAGGAACTCCTCGTTGGCGAGCGCGCGCCGGAGGTTCGCCTCCAGGTCCAGCCGCTCGCGGGCGAGGCGCGTCAGGCTCTCGGTGTACAGGCGGAAGGTGTTGCGGCCGCCCTCCTTCGCCTTGTACATCGCGGCATCGGCGTCGCTGATCAGCTGGTTGACGTGCGGCGCACTGCCCGGGTAGAGCGCGATCCCGATGCTGACCGTCGCGTAGACCTCGCGTCCGCCGGACAGCGCGAACGGCGCCGCCAGGTTGTCGAGGATCGACTGCGCGAGAGCGGCGGCGTCCTCGGGCCCGTCGATCGACTCCATCAGCACCGCGAACTCGTCGCCGCCCAGCCTTGCCAGCGTGTCCTCGGCCCGCAACCGTGCGCGCAGCCGCTGCGCGATCCGCAGCAGGAGCTCGTCGCCGATCGGGTGTCCGAGGCTGTCGTTGACGTTCTTGAACCGATCGACGTCGAGGAACAGGAGTGCCAGCTTGCGGTCGTGCCGGCTGGCGCCCTCCAGCGCGTGCGCGACCCGACTGTTGAACAGCGTCCGGTTCGGCAGGTCGGTGAGCGCGTCGTAGTGGGCGAGGTGGTGGAGCTGCTCCGCCGAGCGCTTCAGCTGGCTGATGTCGGAGAACACGGCGACGAAGCTGACCAGCGTGCCGGTCCCGTCGCGTACGCCGCTGATCGCCAGCCACTCGGGGTAGACCTCGCCCGACTTGCGTCGGTTCCAGACCTCGCCCTGCCAGTTCTCGCCGGCGAGCAGGCGCCGCCACAGCGCGTCGTAGAACGCGCGGTCGTGCCGGCCCGAGCGCAGCATCGCCGGGCTGCGGCCGAGCGCCTCCTCCTTGGTGTAGCCGGTGATCTCGGTGAAGGCGCGGTTGACGCCGACGATCCGGCCATCGACCCCGGTGATCATCACCCCCTCGGCGGTGCTCTCGTAGACGACCGCCGCCTGGCGCAGCGAATCCTCGGCTTCCTTGCGGCCGGTGATGTCGAGCACCCAGGTGACGAGCTCGCCGGTCCCCGGGACGCGGGCGACCGACACCAGGCACCAGCCCGTGCGCCCGCCGGCGCCGAGGTAGTGGATCTCGAGCTCGTGCGGCAGGTTCGCGTCCTCGCCGGCATTGCGCGCGAGCTGCAGCGACTGCAGGCGCTCGCGCTCCTCGGGGTGGACGAATTCGAGGTAGTTGCGCCCGATCATCGCCTCGACCGGCAGCCCGGCCATCGCGGCCGCCTTGCCGTTGGCGAGCCGGATGCGCATCTGCGCGTCGGTCAGCAGCAGGCCGGCGCCGGTGACGTCGAACAGCGTCCGGTAGCGCTCCTCCGAGCGGCGCAGCTCAGCCTCGTGCTGCTTGCGCTGCGTGACGTCGAGCGCAGTGCCGATGAAGAGTTCGCGGCCGCCCTCACCCTCGAACCGGCGACTCGACATCATCACCTCGAACGTCGACCCGTCCTGGCGGCGGGCGGTGAACTCGCGCACGTCGGCGTCGGCGACGCGCAGCGCGTCCATGATCCGCGCCGGCTCGCCCGCGTCGACGCAGTGTGCCGACTGCGGGGTCGCCAGGATCTCGGCGAGCTCCGCGTAGCGCCACATCGTGAGGTACGCGCGGTTGGCGTAGACGAAGCGGCCCTGCCCGTCGAGGATGTGGAAGGCGTTGAGCGAGTGTTCGAGCGCCGCGCTGTGCAGCTGCAGCGCGTCGGTCGCCGCCTTCCACTCCGAGATGTCGCGGGTGACGCCGATCATGCCCCGCGGCCTGCCCTCCGAGTCGAGCAGCAGCCGGGCGCTGACCTCGCCCAGGAACGTCGTGCCGTCCGCGCGCAGCATCGTGTACGCCATGCGCTCGCGGCGGGTCCCCTGCCGCACTGCGCCGATCGCCTGCAGCACCCGTTCGCGCTCCGCTGGCTGGAAGAACTCGGCGACGTTCCGGCCCAGCGCCTGCTCCGGCCGCTCGAGGCGCAGGAACTCGAGGATCCGGTCCGACATGTAGGTGATCCGGCCGTCGAGATCGGAGATCGTGATCCCGTCGGGCGAAGCCTTGACGACGTTGCGGTAGAGATCCTCGGTCTCGCGCAGCGCCGCGAGCGTGGCGGCGAGCTCGCGGGTGCGCGTGCCGACGCGCCGGCGCAGCGAGTGGTTCCACAGCAGCAGCGTGAGGCCGACGGCCCCGACGGCGAACAGCGCGTAGCCCGCCCAGCGCAGCAGCGACGACTCGCTCGCCAGCGGCGCGCCGCGCCACTTGCGCTCGATCGCCTCGCGCTCGGCCGGCGAGACGGCGTCGAAGCCGTCCTGGACCTGCTGGCGCAACGCCGGTGCGTCCTTGTGCACGGCGCGGTGGAACTCGCCGGTGTAGATCGGTTCGGTGCGGCGGAACTCGTCGCTGAGCCCGGCGCGGCCGAGCAGGTGGAGCGCCGGCGGCACGTCCATGCAGAACACCGCGACGTGCCGGAGCCTGGCCTGCGCCACCAGTTCCTCGTAGCTCGGAAAGCGCCGGATCGACTCGACGCCCGCCGCAGTCAGGCGGTCGACGCAGGCGTCGCCGTCCTTGGCCCCGATGGTGAAGCCGCGTGCGGTGCCGAGGTCGGTGATGCCGGCGAGGTCGCGATGGAAGAAGATCGCGACCTCGATCGACGCGTAGGGCCGGGTGAACGCGTAGCGGCGCTCGCGCTCCTCGGTGCGGAACATCGTGTCGATGACGTCGGCGTGGCCCTCGCCGAAAACCCGCTGCGCCTGTCCCCAGTCCATGCCCAGGAGCTCGACCCGGGTGCCGGTCTTGCGCTGCCACAGCGCCCACAGGTCGGGCAGGATGCCGGTCAGCTCGCCGCCGGCGTCCCGAAACACGTAAGGCGGATAGTTGTCGTCGACAACCACGCGGATCGATTCCGGCGCGGTGGCGTGCGCCGGCAGACCCGCAACTGCGATCCCCAGACCAAGAACGGCGGCGGCGATGATCCGCGCCCGGCGCCAACTGCCCAATCGAACTCCCCTGCGATGCGTGATGCCAGTGAGGGATAACGGCCGCCGCGGGGATTTCCGGAGGCAACGACCCTGGGACGGCGATGATTTGCCGGGTCTTTGCGTGGCGCAGGGGGAAACGGCCCGCGGATCGGGGCGCCGCGGGGCACCCGCCGACGGCGAGTGCGGCGATATTCAAACGCTCGTTTCAATCCGCGTCCCGACTCGCGGCGACCCGGAGCAGCAGGACTCGTCGCGGCCGCCCGGCCGCCGGGAATACGCCCGGCGGTCCGGAACCGGTGCCCGTCAGGCCAGGTGCGCGGCCGCGAGCAGCGACTGGGTGTACGCGTGCCGGGGCGCGGCGAACAGCGCCTCGGCCTCGCCCTCCTCGACGACGTCGCCGTCCTTCATCACCAGCACGCGGTGCGCCATCGCGCGGACGACCGCGAGATCGTGGCTGATGAAGACGTAGCTCATCCCGTACTTCACCTGCAGCTCGGCGAGCAGCGTCAGCACCTGCTGCTGGACCGAGACGTCCAGCGCCGACGTCGGCTCGTCGAGCACCAGCACCTCGGGCCGCAGCACGACGGCGCGGGCGATCGCGATGCGCTGGCGCTGGCCGCCGGAGAACTCGTGCGGGTAGCGGGTGAGGACGTCGGTGAGGCCGGCCGCCTCGGAGAGCCCCACCTCGGCGAGCATGGCGAGGATGCGCTGCCGGCGTTCGGCCGCCGTAAGCTCGGGCAGGTGCAGCGCGACGCCTTCGCCGACGATGTCGCCGATGGTCATCCGCGGCGACAGCGACCCGAAGGGGTCCTGGAACACCACCTGCATTCGCCGCCGCATCGCGCGCAGCGTCTGCCGGTCGGCGTTGTCGATCCGGCCGCCCTCCAGCGTGACGCTGCCCTCGGCGACGGGCTGCAGCGCGAGCAGCGCCATGCCGAGCGTCGTCTTGCCGGAGCCGGACTCGCCGACGATGCCGAGCGTCTCGCCGCGCTTCAACTCGAGCGACGCGTTGCGCACGGCGCGGAACACGTCCTTGCCGAACCAGCCGCGCGACGACACGAAGTCCACGCTGACGCCGTTGGCGGCGGCGAGGACCGGGGCGTCCTGCGGCACCGGGCGCACCGCGCGCTGCGGACGGCTGTTGATCAGCTTGATCGTGTACGGGTCGCTGGGCTGGGCGAAGACCGAGGCCGTCTCACCCTGCTCGACCAGCCGCCCGCGCTCCATCACGCCCACGCGGTGGCAGAAGCGCCGGACGAGGTTGAGATCGTGGGTGATGAACAGGATCGCCATCCCGTACTCGCGCTGCAGGTCGTCGAGCAGCGCCAGGATCTGCGCCTGGATGGTCACGTCCAGCGCGGTCGTCGGCTCGTCGGCGATCAGCAGCTTGGGGCGGCAGGCGAGCGCCATCGCGATCATCGCCCGTTGCCGCTGCCCGCCGGAGAGCTGGTGCGGGAACGCGTCGACGCGGCGCTCGGGGTCGGGGATGCCGGTGCGCGCGAGGAGCTCGATCGCACGGCCGTGCGCGGCCTTCGGCGAGAGCCCCTCGTGCAGCTCGAGCACCTCGGCGATCTGGTTGCCGACCCGGTAGAGCGGGTTCAGCGCCGTCATCGGCTCCTGGAAGATCATCGCGATGTCGCTGCCGCGCAGCGACTGCATCTGCCGCTCGCTCTTCGCCAGCACGTCCTCGCCCTGGAAGCGGATCGCGCCCTCGTAGCTCGCGGTCTCGATGAGCTTCAGCACCGACAGCGCGGTGACCGACTTGCCCGAGCCCGACTCGCCCACCAGTGCGAACTTCTCGCCGGCGTCGACGGCGAAGGACACGCGGTCGACGACGCGCGAGGGTCCGAAGTTGACGCAGAGGCCGTCGACGGAGAGGAGCGGCGGCGGCATCTCAGGACTTCCGGGTGTCGAAGGCGTCGCGCAGCGCGTCGCCGATGAAGGTGAGCAGGAGCAGCGTCGCCGACAGCACCGCGAAGGTCGGGATCGCGATCCACCACGCGTCGAGATTCTCCTTGCCCTCGCGCAGGAGGTCGCCGAGCGACGGCACGTCGGGGACGCCGAGCCCGAGGAAGTCGAGCGCGGTGAGGAACAGGATCGCCGCGCTCATCCGGAACGGCAGGAACGTGATCACCGGGGTCATCGAGTTGGGCAGGATGTGCCGCCACATGATCTGCGCATTGGAAAGCCCCATCGCCCGCGCCGCCTTGACGAACTCCAGGTTGCGGTTGCGCAGGAACTCGGCCCGGACGTAGTCGGACAGCCCGATCCAGCCGAACAGCGCGAACACGCCGATCAGGAGCAGCAGCGTCGGCGAGAAGATCGACGCGATGATGATCAGCAGATACAGCTCCGGCACGGCGTTCCAGATCTCGATGACGCGTTGCGCGGCGAGGTCCACGCGGCCGCCGAAATAGCCCTGCAGCGCGCCGACCAGGACGCCCAGCACCGTCCCTACGAAGGTGAGCGCGAGCCCGAAGTAGATGCTCACCCGGAAGCCGTAGAGCAGCCGGGCCGTCATGTCGCGCCCGGCCGAGTCGGTGCCGAGCCAGTGCCCCGCGCCCGGCCGCATCGGATCGGCTGCGCGCGCATAGTAGTCGAGCGTCCGCGCGCCCCAGGGATTGAAGGTGAACAGCGCGAAGTTGCCCGGCTTGCCGAACTGCTGGACGATGAACGGGTCGTGCCAGTCGGTGGGCGTCGAGAAGTCGCCGCCGAAGCGGGTCTCCGGCTGGTTGCGCACCACCGGGAAGTGCCACTCCCCGTCGAAGCGCGCGACGAGCGGCCGCTCGTTGGAGAAGATCTCGGCAAAGGTGCCGACGACGAGCATCGCGGCGAACAGGATCAGCGAGACGTAGCCCAGCCGGTTGCGCGTGAAGCGCGCCCAGGCCCGCCGGTTGGGCGACAGCGAGGTCGCGCGCGGCGCCGTCGCCGCAGCCTGCGGCGCGGCGCTCCCGACCGCGGGCCCGCTCGCCGTGCTCATTTGCCCACGGCCCCGAACTGCACGCGGGGATCGACGACCACGTACAGGAGGTCGCCGATCAGCTTGACGACGAGGCCGATCAGCGTGAAGAAGTAGAGCGTGCCCAGCACCACGGGATAGTCGCGCCGGATCAGCGACTCGTAGGACAGGAGCCCCAGCCCGTCGAGCGAGAAGATCGTCTCGATCAGGATCGAGCCGGCGAAGAAGGCGCCGACGAACGCCGCCGGGAAGCCGGTGATGATCGGGATCAGCGCGTTGCGGAACACGTGCTTGTAGAGCACCTTGCGCTCGGAGAGCCCCTTGGCGCGGGCGACCAGCACGTACTGCTTGCGGATCTCCTCGACGAACGTGTTCTTGGTCAGCATCGTGACGATCGCGAAGCTCCCGATCGCGTAGCAGGTGAGCGGCAGCACCAGGTGCCAGAGGTAGTCGACGATGCGCGCGGGCCAGGACAGGCTCGCCCAGTTGTCGGACGTGAGCCCTCTCAGCGGGAACCAGTCGAGGAACGAGCCGCCGGCGAACAGCACGATCAGCAGCACGCCCAGCACGAAACCGGGGATCGCGTAGCCGACGAGCACGAACAGCGTCGTGACCGTGTCGAACTTCGTGCCCTCGCGCACCGCCTTGGCGATCCCCAGCGGCACCGAGATGAGGTAGGAGACGAGGAAGGTCCACAGCCCGAGGCTGATCGACACCGGCAGCTTGTCCTTGATCAGCTGCCAGACGTCCTTGTTGCGCAGAAAGCTCTTGCCGAGGTCGAACTGAGCGAAGTTCTTCATCATCGACAGGTAACGCTCGAGCGGCGGCTTGTCGAAGCCGTAGAGCTGCTTCAGGTCCTCGATCTGCTTCTTGTCGAGGTCGCGCTTGCCGGAGAAGCCACCGGTCTCCCCGCCGGTCCCTGCCCGCGCCTCGGCGAGGATCTGCTCGACCGGGCCGCCCGGAACGAACTGGATGACGACGAACGTGAGCGTGAGGACGCCGATCAGCGTCGGGATCATCAGCAGCAGCCGCTTGCCTATGTACGCGAGCATTTCAGTCTCCGGGCTACGGCTTCGCCGGCTTCGCCGGCGCCTTGCCGAGCGCCTTGTCCCACCACGCCGTCACCGCCCACTGCAGGTAGTCGCTGGGCGTGGCGATCGTGTAGTACTTCGGCACCACCTTCGGGATGCCGAACTTGTCCCAGCGGGACACCCGGTTGCTGGCGCCCATGAGGTCGGGCACCACGTAGTGCTCGTGCATGAACACGCGGTCGAGCGAGCGCGTCGCCGTGCGCAGCTCGTCCATCGTCTTCGCCTTGTCCATCCGCTCGACCAGGGCGTCGATCGCCTTGTTCCTGATGCCGGCGTAGTTGGCGGAGGCCTGCTCGTCGGCAGCCGCGCTCCCCAGCGCCGCCTTGAGGTCGGCCGCATTCGGCAGAGCCCAGTCGCCGCTCTTGAGGTTGATCATGTCGAAGTCGAAGGTCTCGAGCCGCTTGCGGTAGAGGGCGAAGTCGACGACGCGGACGTTGAGCTTGATCCCGAGCAGCGCCAGGTTGCGCTGGAAGATGGCCTCGCGCCGGCTCGGCGCCTCGCCGGCCTCCAGCCACTCGAACTCGAAGGCCTCGCCCTTGGCGTTGCGCAGAACGCCCTCGGCGTCGACCTTCCAGCCCGCCTCCTCCAGCAGCTTTCGCGCCCGCTTGAGGTTGTTGCGCAGCCCGTTGGGATCGAGGTCGGTGCGCGGATCCTGCCATGCGGGGCCGAACGTCGCCGGCGGCAGCTCGCCGCGATGAGGCTCGAGCAGCGCGAGCTCGGCGGGCGTTGGCTCTCCCTTGGCGGCGAACTCGGAGTTGGCGAACAGGCTGTCGACCCGCTTGTACTGCTTGTAGATGTTGATCGACGCGAAGTCGTAGGCGAGCGACAGCGCCTCGCGCACGCGGCGATCCTGGAACAGCGGCCGCCGCGAGTTGAAGTAGTACGCCTGCAACCCCATGCCGAAGCCGGTCGGGAACTCCTCCTTGATGATCCGCCCGTCGTCCCACTTGGGCCCGGAGTGCTGGCGCGCCCAGCGCCGCGCCGAGTACTCCATCAGGAAGTCGAACTCGCCCGCCTTGAACGCCTCGATCGAGATCGCGTTGTCCTGGTAATAGCGGTAGACCACGCGGTCGAAGTTGTACTGGCCCTTCGACACGCCCAGATCGCGCGCCCAGTAGTTCGGATCGCGGACGAACTCGATGCGCCGCGGCGCGTCGACGGTGCCTATCCGGTAGGGGCCGGTGGTGATCGGGAACTCGTTGACGATATCGCTGAACTTCTTCGGCTTGCCGTCGGGACCCAGCGACCACTTGGGCGAGAACACCGGGATGTTGCCGACGTTGAAGATCGTGTCGGCGGTCCGCTCCTTGAGGTCGAAGCGGATCGTCCGCGCGTCCAGGACCGTCGCGCCGGCGACGCCTTCGAGCTGGGTGCGTGTCGCCGGCGAAACCTCCTTGCTGGTGAGCATCGCAAAGGCGTGCGCGACGTCGGCGGCGGTGACCGGGTCGCCGTTGATGAAGCGCGCCTTCGGGTTGATCCGGAAGGCAATCCAGGACTTGTCCGGGGCAACCTGGATGCCCTCGGCCAACAGCCCGTACATCGTGTCGGGCTCGTCGCCGGAGCGCTGCGCGAGCGTCTCGAACATCAGCGTGGTGAGGCCCGCGGGCGACTGCCCCTTGATCGTGTAGGGGTTGAACTTGTCGAAGCTCGTCCGGCGATCGGGATTGTTGAGCTGCAGCGTGCCACCCTTGGGGGCGTCAGGGTTGACGTAGTCGAAGTGCGCGAAGCCGGGCGGGTACTTGGGCTTGCCGTACGCCGAGTACGCGTGCGACCACCGGTCGGGATCGGGCAGTGGCCCGCCCGCATCGACCGGCTGGCCGAGGGCGACCTGCGCGAGAACCGCCGCCAGCGCAAACGCGAGGAGCCTGCAGAGTGCGGGGAGTGAACGGAGCATCGGGCGAAGCGGCGCCATGCGCGATCGGCGGGCGAACGCCGGGCCTGGGACGGTTGGCAAAGCGCGGATGATCACGGTTTTCGCACCCGGACGCAACCCGCGTCCGGCGGTGGCGCGCGGCCGCGCGTCGGCCGGGCCGGCCCGCGGGCTTGGTAGAATGGGGCCTGTGCGCCGGGACGGCCAGCGTTGCTGGCTTCCCTGAACCGCCGGTCCGCCGGCTCCAAGCCCTGCCTTCCGCCATGACCCCCCTTCCCTCCGTGCTCATTACCGGGGCGAGCCGCGGGCTCGGCCGCGGCGTCGCGATCGAGGCGGCCGCGCAGGGCCTGTCGGTCGCCATCAACTACGCGTCCAACCGGGCAGCTGCCGACGAGACGGCCAGGCTGTGCCGCGCAGCCGCTGCGCGCGACGACCAGCGCTTCGTCCTGGTCCAGGGCGACATCGCGCAGCGCGCCGATCGCCTGCGCATCGTCGACGAGTCGCTGGCCGAGCTCGGACGGCTCGACGCGCTGGTCAACAACGCCGGCATCGCGCCGCGCGTGCGCGCCGACGTCACCGAGGCGACCGAGGAGTCGTTCGAGGAAGTGATCCGCACCAACCTGATGGGGCCGTACTTCCTCACCCAGCGCGTGGCGAACCACTGGCTGGAGCGGCGCTACCCGCCGGCACTGCCCGGCGGCTTCAAGATCGTCTTCATCACGTCGATCTCCGCCGACACGGCGTCGGTCAACCGCGGCGACTACTGCATCTCCAAGGCCGGGCTGGCGATGACCTCGCAGCTGTGGGCGGTGCGCCTCGCGGCGGCCGGCATCCAGGTGCTGGAACTGCGGCCGGGGATCATGGCGACCGACATGACCGCCGGCGTGAAGGACAAGTACGACAAGCTGATCGCCGAAGGACTGGTGCCGCAGGGCCGCTGGGGCTCGGCCGAGGACGTCGGACGCGCGGTGCGTGCGATCCTCGCCGGCGCGTTTCCGTTCACCACCGGCGAGGTGATCCACCTCGACGGCGGCTTCCACCTGCGCCGACTCTGACCAACGACCGCCGAACCACCCGTCACGGAGCATCCATGATCCGCATCGACCACCAGCTGACCGCCGCCGCGCTCGTCCCCGCCATCGACCGGGTGTTCGAGCTGTCCGGGAAGAAGATCGAGCTGATCCGGAAGCACTGGGACAGCGCCAAGGGAACGCCGGTGTTCACGGTCGCCGGCCGCTACACCTCGCGCGGCTGGACCGAGTGGACGCAGGGATTCCAGTTCGGCTCGGCGATCCTGCAGTTCGACGTCACGCAGGACCGCAAGATGCTCGCCGCCGGCGTCGCCGGCACGCTCGAGCACATGGCGAGCCACGTCAGCCACATCGGGGTCCACGACCACGGCTTCAACAACATCTCGACCTACGGCAACCTGCTGCGCCTTGCACGGGAGGGCCGGCTCCCGGCCGATCCGTGGCAGGAGCACTTCTGCGAGCTCGCGCTGAAGCTCTCCGGCGCGGTGCAGGCCGCCCGCTGGACCGAGCTTCCCGACGGGCTGGGCTACATCCACTCGTTCAACGGGCCGCACTCGCTGTTCGCCGACACGATGCGCTCGCTGCGCTCGCTCGCCGTCGCGCACCAGCTCGGCCACGTGCTGATGGGCGAACGCGACCGCAGGATCTCGCTGCTGCAGCGCCTCGTCCAGCACGCGGACACCAACGCCCGCTACAACGTCTACTTCGGCGAAGGCCGCGACCGCTACGACATCCGCGGCCGCGTCGCGCACGAGTCGATCTTCAACGTCAACGACGGCTCGTACCGCTGCCCGAGCACGCAGCAGGGCTACACGCCGTTCTCCACCTGGACCCGCGGCCTTGCCTGGGTGCAGCTCGGCTACGCGGAGCTGCTCGAGTTCCTGGAGACGCTGCAGGACGGCGAGCTGAAGCCGTTCGGCGGCAGGAAGGCGGTCGTGTCGCGCTACCTTGCGGCGGCGAGGGCAACGGCGGACTTCTATCTCGAGACCACGCCGACCTGCGGCGTTCCGTACTGGGACACCGGCGCGCCCGGGCTCGTGCACCTGGGCGACTACCTCGACCGGCCCGCCGACCCGTACAACGAGCACGAACCCGTCGACAGCTCGGCCGCAGCGATCACCGCGCAGGGCCTGGTCCGCCTGGGCCGCTACCTCGAAGCGCATGGTCAGGCGCGCGCGGGCGCCCGCTACGTCGCCGCCGGTCTCACCGTCGCGCGGACGCTGTTCGCCGAGCCGTACCTGTCGACGAACCCGCAGCACCAGGGACTGCTGCTGCACGCGGTCTATCACCGGCCGAACGGCTGGGACCACGTGCCCAAGGGCCGGCGCATCCCCTGCGGCGAGTCGTGCATGTGGGGCGACTACCACCTGCGCGAGCTCGCGCTCTACCTTCGCCGCCTCGCGCGCGACGAACCGTACTACGCGTTCTTCCTGCACTGACGCGACGGCTCGCCGCGGATTCGACTCCGGGCGGCCAACCACCGGAAACCATCGATGACCACGCCCGCTGCCGGCACGGCCCCCGCACCCGCGGCACGACCCTGGCTCGCCCGCCTGCCGCCGGGGCTGTTCGCCATCGCGCTCGGCCTCCTGGGCCTGGCGGGCGCCTGGCAACGACTCGACCCATTGGTCGGTGGCTACGCGCAGGTCGTCGCGCAGGCGCTGCTCGTCACCGGCCTCGCGGTGCTCGCGATTCTCACCGTGCTGTGGGCCGCGAAGCTCGTCGTGCATCCGCAGGTCGTGCGCGGCGAGTGGATGCACCCGGTCCAGGGCCCGTTGCTGGCGCTGTTCCCGGTCACCGCCGAAGTCGCGATCATCCTGTTGGCGCCCCGCTTCCCCGCGTGGGGCGGAATTGCGCTCGGGCTGGCGCTCGCGCTGCTCCTGCTCCAGGCGGCGATCGCGTGGGTGGTCGTCGCGCGCCTGTCGACGGGACGGATGCCCGCCGAACTGCTTTCGCCGGCGCTCTACCTCCCGATCGTGCCCGGCGGGTTCGTCGGCGCGATGACGCTCCACACGCTCGGCCAGCCGGGCTGGGCGACGCTGCTCCTCGGCATGGGGTTCGGCGGCTGGGCGCTGCTGGAGGTCAGGATCCTGCACCAGCTCTTCGCGGGCCCGCTGCCGCCCGAGCTGCGCCCCACGCTGGGCATCGAGATCGCACCGGCGGCGGTCGGAACGCTGGCGGTCGCCACGCTCTGGCCGCAACTCTCCGGCGAACTGCTGATGGTCGGGCTGGGCATCGCCAGCGGCCCGGTGTTCGCGGTGCTGACGCGCTGGCGGTGGTGGACTGCGGTTCCGTTCACGGCCGGCTTCTGGTCGTTCTCGTTCCCGCTGGCCACGCTTGCCGCGTCGGCGGTCGAGGCGGTGCGCCGTGCCGGCTGGCCGCGCGAGGCGGCGCTCGCCGCCGTCCTCGTCGCCTCGACGGTGATCGCGTTCCTGGCCGCACGCACCCTCGTGCTGCTGGCCCAGGGCCGGCTGCTGCCGCCCCGCTGACGCGGCCACGGCGAGTCGGGCGCGACCCCGCGCCGCGCGCCGGACCTGCCCGGGGAACGGGGCCTAGTTGACCAGCGGCATCACCGTCGCGATGTCGTAGTCCTGGATGGCCCGGATCTTGTTCTCGAGCTGCAGGTAGCGCAGCACCTTGGCCGCGGGCAGCACCTTGACCAGCCGGTTCTGGTACCCGCGACGCGCGCGGACCTCCTCATCCTCGATGGCGAGCGACTCCTTGAGCAGCGACTTCGCCATCGCATCGGACACCGGCTTGCTGCTCTGCGCAATGACCTCCTCGACCAGCCGGGAGATGCGCCGGTTCAGCGCGTCGAGCTTGCGCTGGTAATCGTCGTAGAGGGGCCAGAACTTCTTCGCCTCGATGTCGGAGAGCTTGATCGTCGAGGCGACCAGTGCCTTCTTGTCTGCCTTGACCGCTGCCTTGAGCGTCGCCACATCGGTGCCATTGGCGGGCTTGTCCTGCGCCCACGCAGCGGGCGCGGCGGCGAAGACGGCAGCGAAGATCGTGGCGAAAAGCGCGTTGTACATGGGATGTCCTCGTCGTCCGGAACGGGTTCGGCGCGTCCTGCCGGCAGACGGCGGCGCGCCACGATCCGCGCATTCTACCGCGGGACCCGCGGCCCGCCGCGCTCCGGCCGGTCCCGCCCGGCGTCGCAGCGAAATGCAAACAATGGTGGACCGGCTTCGACAGGGTCGCCGAATTCGGGCAGCATGTTCGCCGGGGAGGCCGCCGGAAGCGTCGCGCCGGCAGCCCGACCTCGGGCAAGGAACATGGGAGGCAGCATGACCAGACGTGCATTTCCGGGTCGCCGGGTGGTCGCGGCGCTGCTGGTCGCGGGCTTGGCCACGGTCGCCGCAGCGGCCGACATCGGACAGGTGAAGGTGGCCAAGGGCCGGGTGACGGTCGAACGCGGTGGCCAGGCGCTGCCCGCCACGGTCGGCATGCGCGTGCAAGCCAGTGACACGGTGCAGACCGGCGCCGACGGCTCGGTCGGGATCACGATGAGCGACAATTCGCTGCTTTCGGCGGGACCGAACAGCACGCTCACGCTGGCGCGGTACGAGTACGACGAGACGACCAGCCAGGGACGCTTCGACACCACGCTGACCGCAGGATCGCTGGCCGTGGTCTCCGGCCGGATCGCCAAGCAGTCGCCCGACGCGATGACGGTCCGCACCCCGCGTGCGATCCTCGGCGTCCGCGGCACCGAGTTCGTGGTGAGCATCGATGATCCGGCTTCCGCGGTGCGCTGAGCGGCTGGTCGCGGGCGTCGCCGTCGCGCTCGCCCTCGCCGCCTGCGCAACACAGGTCGGCACCGTCGTGCTGCTGCCGGAGAAGGACGGGCGCGACACGGCGGTGACCGTCCGCCAGGACGACAAGACGCTCGTGCTCGACCGGCCCTACGCTGCGGCGAACCTCACGACAGCGGGGCCGCAGGCCGCCACGTCGAGCGCGGCCGACGTCGAGAAGCGGTTCGGCGCGGCGCTCGCCGCGCAGCCGGCGCGGCCCCGCGCCTTCGTCGTCTACTTCGTCGAGCAGACCGACGGTTTGACCGCCGAGTCGCGCGCGGTCCTCGACGGCGTCATCGCCGAGATCGCGACGGTTCCGGTGCCCGACATCGTCGTCGTCGGGCACACCGACCTCGTCGGCAGCGACCAGGTCAACGATGCGCTCGCCCGCAAGCGCGCGCAGGCGGTGCGGGTGATCCTGGTCGAGCGCGGCATCGCGGCCGACAGCGTCGTCGCCATCGGGCGCGGCAAGCGCGAGCCTGCAGTGCCGACCGCCGACGGCGTCGCCGAGGCGCGGAACCGGCGGGTCGAGATCCTCGTCCGTTAGCCCGAACTGTCCGCGCCGACGCCCGTTCGGCGGGCAGCGCGGTCTCATGACGCCCGGGTTGCCGGACCGTTCCAGCGCAGCGCCAGGACCGTGAGGTCGTCGGCCTGCGCCGCGCCGCTCGCGAACCGGGTCACGTCGGCGACGAGCGCATCGACGACCGTGCGCGCCGGGTCGCCGGCGAAGGCCCCCGTCTGCAGCAGCACCGCGATCCGCGAGGAGCCGTAGAGCGCATTTGCCGGGCTGCGCGCTTCGGTGACGCCATCGGTGACGATGCAGACGAGCTCCCCGGCCTTGAGCTGCGCCCGCGCGCCGCGATAGGCGAAGTCGTCGACCGCGCACAGCGGCGGCCCGTCGCCGCCGCCGAGGCGCCCGGCCGCCGCGTCGCCCGGCGCGATGCGGAAAGGATCCTCGTGCCCGGCATTGCAATAAACGACTCCGCCGGTTTCGAGATCGACGATCGCCGCGAAGGCGGTCACGAACAGCAGCTCCGGGTTGTCGCGCGACACCTCCGCGTTGGCTGCGCTCATCAGCGCGCCCGGCTCCACCAGTCCCAGCCGCAGGGTCGCACTCTTGACCAGCGCCTTGCTGACGGCCATGAAGATGCTCGCCGACAGGCCTTTGCCGGCAACGTCGCCGACCAGCACGAACAGGTGTCGCT